>NZ_JBYCKL010000017.1:0-74829 GCF_057473365.1 Halomonas sp. TH-94 | reverse complement strand
GCCATCAGCACACAGGCCAGCACGATCAGCGCACAGAAGGGAATTACCGCCTTGTAGAGATCGATGATCTCCACCCCCTTGGGCGCCACCCCCTTCAAGTAGAACAGCGCATAGCCGAACGGCGGCGTGAGGAACGAGGTCTGCAGCACCACGGCCACCATGACCACGAACCACAGCACGTCGATGCCCATCTGGTTGACGATCGGCAGCATGATCGGGAAGCTCAGCAGCACGATGCCGGTCCAGTCGAGGAACATCCCCAGCAGGAACACCAGGAACAGCATCAGGATCAGCGCGCCGGTGGTGCCGCCGGGCATCGCCAGCACCAGGTCGCTGATCACGGTCATGCCGCCGCCGCGGGAGAACACCCCGGTGAAGGCGGTGGCGCCCACCAGGACCAGCATCACCATGGTGGTGGTCTTGCCGGCCTCGATCAGGGTGTTGAAGCAGGTCTTGAGCTTGCGATCGCCAAAGACCATGAACAGCAGGAAGGCGATGCCCACGCCGATGGCCGACGCCTCGGTGGCGGTGGCCACCCCGGTGAACAGCGCCCCCAGCACGCCCATGATCAGCGCCATGGGCGGCAGCACGTACTTGGCCAGCATGACCAGCAGCTGAGCGGTCGAGGTTTCGGCGCGCTCCTCGGTGGGCACCGGCGGGCCGTAGGACGGCTTGAGGTAGCAGATCACCAGCACGTAGAGCGCGTACATCGCCCCCAGCATCAGCCCCGGGACCAGGGCCCCGGCGAACAGCGCCCCCACCGAGACCGGCGAATAGCTCGCCATCAGGATCAGCATGATGCTGGGGGGGATCAGGATGCCCAGGCAGCCGCTGGCCATGATCACCCCGGTGCTGAGCTCCTTGTTGTAGCCGTGCTTGAGCATCGGGACCAGCGCGATCATGCCCATCACCGCGATGGACGCCCCGACGATCCCAGTGGTGGCGGCCAGCATCACCGAGACGATGACCACGGTGAGTGCCAGGCCGCCGCGCAGGTTGGCCAGCAGCAGGCGCATCACCGCGAACATCTTCTCCGTCACGCCCGAGTCGTTGAGAAAGCGTGCCATCAGCACGAACAGGGGAATGGCCACCAGGACATAGTTGTCCATGGCGTTGCCGAAGATATTGTTGATGATGGTGCCGAGCACACGCTCGCCGGGGCCCAGATAGGCGCCGATGACGGCCACGCCGCCCAGCACGAAGGCCAGCGGATGGCCCATGAACAGGCCGATCAGCAGCCCGCCGAACATCACCAGAGTGAGCAGTTCGGGACTCAGATTCATGCGGTTTCCTCCCGCAACTGCTGGATGGCGCGAATCACGATGGCGATGGCCTGCAACAGGATCAGCACGGCGGCCACCACGATCACGCCCTTGATCGGGTAGATCGGGATCGACACCACGCCGTAGGTGGTCTCGCCGCGGCTGTAGGAGCGCATGAAGAAACTCCAGCCCAGCGTGACCAGCATCCAGATGAAGGGCACGAAGAAGATCAGGTAGCCGAGGATTTCGAGGGCCGCCTGCTTCTTGCGCGACAGCAGGCGCTTGAGCACGTCGACCTCGACATGGGCATGATGGCGCAGGCCGTAGGCGGCCATCAGCATGAAGTGAGCGCCGAACAGCATCTTGGTGATGTCGAAGGCCCAGTCGCTGGGACGCCCGGTGAACAGGCGCAGGGCGATATCGTAGAGCACCACCAGGGTGATGACGGCGATCAGCGGTGCGATGATCCGCCCAAGCAGTTCGTTGAGCGTGTCGATCGCCTTGGCAATCGCATTCATGGATCAAGTCTCCGACGTCGAAACGGATGCCGCCCCGGGCGGAGCCGGGGCGGCGGGGATGAGCCTTACAGGCAGGCTTCGATCTCTTCCAGAGACGGCAGGTTGTCCATGGTGCGGCTCATGTTGAACGGCGCGGAGATGTCGCGCCAGGTGGCGTAGTGCTCCAGGTAGCTGATCATGGAGTGGTAGACCTTGGCGTGGTCCGGGTGCTCGCAGGCGCCGCGCAGGATCACGTCGTTGGTGAGCTCCTGAATGCGGTCGAGATCCTCGTCGGAGAGCTGGTTGATGGTCACGCCCGCCTCGATGAAGTTCTCGGTGCCTTCAGTGGAGCCGCGTTCGGACCACGCCAGCGACCAGGCCATGGTGGCGTCGGCAGCGATCTTGAGCTTCTCCTGGGTCTCCTCGGAGAGGGCGTCCCAGGCGTCGCGGTTGATCATCACGCCGAACACGCTGGCCGACTGGTGCCAGCCGGGCACTGACCAGTATTCGACCACCTCGGCGAAGCCGGCGTTGTAGTCCACGCCCGGGGTGGAGAATTCGGCGCCGTCGACCACGCCGCGCTCCACCGCCTGGTAGATCTCGCCGCCGGCCAGGGTGACCTGCGAGCCGCCGAGCTGTTCGAGCACGCGGCCCTGATCACGGCCGGAGAGACGCAGGCGCTTGCCGTCCAGGTCGGCCAGGCTCTCGATGGGGGTGCGCCCCATGAAGCCGGACTCGTTGTTGGTGATGCCATAGGGCAGATAGACCATGTCGTACTGGCCGTAGATCTCCTGATAGAGCTCCCAGCCACCCCACTGCTGAATCCAGTTCAGGTAGTCGACGCCGTTGAACAGCATAGTGGTGGTAGCCAGCGGCGAGAACGCCGGGTTGCGGCCGGCCCAGTAGCCGGGCCAGTCGCCGGCGGCCTCGATGCTGCCGGTCTCGGTGGCATCGAATACCTCGGTGCCGGGCATCAGGGTGCCACCGGCGCGGAATTCGATCTGCAGCTCGTCGCCGGCGATCTTGTTGACCAGTTCCACCCAGTGGCGGTCGATCTCGATCAGGTCGATGCTGTCCGGCCAGGTCGAGGTCATGGTCCATTGCTCTTGAGCCTGAGCGCTGGAAGCGAAAGCGGCCAGGGCGATGCCCGCCGCCAGTCCGGAGAGGGCGAATTTCGTCTTCATCTTCATGTCGTGCTCCCTTCTGGGTCTTGTTGTATTACCGCAATGAGAAGAAATTCTGCCAGGCGGCGCGCCGGATCCGGCTTCGACATGCTGAATGATCGGTCAGGCCGCCAGCAAACATCGACACGCTAGCATGTTGGGATGACAGGAATCGATAGCTTGCTCGGCAAGGTGCAGGGCGCTGGGGCGAGAGGGACGGACAAGGGGGCACGTTTACTTAAGCGGCAGGCGAAGTAGAGCTGCCTGTATTGCAAGGCAAAACGGACCTCGCTTGCCTGGCTGGCGCGAGGCGAAGCGCAAGGAGTGGGGAGACTAAAGTCTAAGCGAGCCGGTGGGTAGGCAAGATGGCGCCCGGGGAGGAACGGGCGCCATCATTGCCGCATCAGCCCCCGCCGTAGACCCTGGAGGGCAGCCAGGTGGCCAGCGGCGCGTAGAAAAATACCAGGAACAGCCCCAGCATCTGTAGCGCCACGAAAGGTGCCACGCCCTTGTAGATATCCATCGTACTGATGCCGGGCGGACAGACCCCCTTGATGTAGAACAGGGCAAAGCCAACCGGCGGCGTCAGGAACGACGTTTGCAGGCAGATGGCGAACAGGATGGCGAACCATACCGGGTCGACGCCGAGGCTGAAGACCACCGGGGCGACCAAGGGCAGGATGATCAGGGTGATCTCCACCCAATCGAGGAAGAAACCGAGCAGGAACACCACCAGCATGACGGTCAGCACCACCCCGGCCGGGCCGAAGGGTAGCCCGGTGATGGCGTCGCGAATCACATCGTCGCCGCCCAGCCCGCGCAGCACCACGGCAAAGATGGTGGCACCGACGAAGATACCGAAGATGAAGGCGGTGGTGCGGGTGGTCTGGTACAGCGCCTTGGAGACGATATCGAAGCTCAGGCGGCGATTGAACAGTGCGAGGAGCATGGCGCCCAAGGCACCCACCGCCGAGGCTTCGGTAGAGGTGGCAAAGCCGGTGAATATCGAGCCCAGCACCGCCACGATCAATGCCAGGGGCGGCAGTACCGCGATCAGCACATCGAGCAGAGCACGCGCATTCAGCGGCTGGCGATTCTCCGGAGCCGGCGCCAGGTCCTTCTTGAGATAGGCGGCGATCAGGATATAGGCGATGTACATCACGCCCAGCATGATGCCGGGAATCAGCGCGCCCATGAACAGCCGGCCGACCGACGCCGCCGAGGTGCCCAGGCGGTCGGCCATCAGCACCAGCATGATACTGGGTGGCACCAGTATGCCCAGCGTGCCCACCGAACAGGCGGTACCCACCGCCAGCGACTTGTTGTACTTCGCCTGCAGCATGGGGCCGATGGAGAGCATGCCCAGCAGCACCACCGAGGCGCCGACGATGCCGGTGGAGGCTGCCAGCAGCACGCCGACGATGACCACCGTTACCGCGTAGCCGCCGCGCAGGCCGCCCAGCACCCGCACCAGTGAGTTCATCAGGCGTTCGGCAATACCGGAGCGGTCGAGCATGATGCCCATGAAGATGAACAGCGGCAGCGCCACCATCAGCTCGTTGGCGACGATACCGTACAGGCGGCGGTCGAGAACGCCGATGGTGCCGCCCCATGAGAACCACAGATCGACCCCCACGTGTTCGACCAGCACATGACCGATGATGGCGAACAGGAAGCCGATGCCTGCCAGCGCCCATGCCACCGGAAAACCGACCAGCAGCAGCCCCATGAACCCGGCAAACATGCCGATGACGAGATATTGTTCGAGACTCATGATCTTCCTCGCTGAGGCGCGTTAACGATGGTCCACCGGGCGGCGCAGAGGCAGCTCGCGAGGAAAATTGAACAAGTAGGTGCAACAGCGCAGCGCTCGAGATGACAGGGCAATGGCGATCAGCGCCATGCCGATCGGCAGCGTACTCTTGATGATGAAGCGGTAGGGCAGGCCGCTCGGCGCCTGGGAGCGTTCGCCGCGCATGAAGGAGCGATAGGCATATTCGCCAAGGCCGTCGACCATGAAGTAGAGCACCGGCAGCACCAGCAACACGATACCCAGCAGTTCGACCCAGGCCTGGAAGCGCAGCGAGAACTTTTCGCGCAGTACGTCGACACGGACGTGATCGTCAGTGACCACGGCGTAGGCCAGGGTGAGGATCATGGTGGCACCGAAGAAGTGCCAGGAGAGCTCCTCCAGGGCGATGGAGCCCCGGCCCATGATGAAGCGGCTGAATACATTGGTCAGTACCACCGCCAAGGTGACCAGCCACAGCCAGGAAAGCAGTTTGCCGAGTACGGCGATACCGGTGTCGATAATGTGGCTCAGCCTGTTGGTAGGCAGCTGAGGGGGCGGTGTGAAGGCAGCGTTGGCTGACTCATGATCGACGTTTGGGGTGGACATCGAGGCGTGACCTCATCTAGCCGTGAGCGTTGCGATACGCAGCGAAGGGCCATGGAAATGGCCCTTCGCCGTTTGCGGGTGTGGCGAAATCAGTCCGACGAGGGTGCGTAGTAGGAGCGCGGCAGGTAGCCTTTGGCATGCCAGTTGCCATGCACTCCCATCCACTCACGCTGGCTCTCCAGGACGCGGGCGAAGAGCTCATCGTCGCTGGACATCTGCTCCAGCACCTCCATGGTCACCGCTTCGAGCTCGGCGAGGATCTCCGGCGACAGGGTCTGGGCGTTCACGCCTTCGGCTTCGAATTCAGCCAGCGCCTGGGGGTTCTCCCACTCGCTCTCGGAGAAGCCGAACAGGGTGGCGGAGCGACAGCCGGTTTCGATCTGGGCACGGCTCAGGTCGGAGAGATCGTCCCAGGTCTGCTTGTTCACCAGCAGGTGAGAGGTGGTATAGGTCTGGTGCCAGCCCGGCATGATGTAGTTCTGGACGATCTCCTGCATGCCCAGGATACGGTCGACCGCAGGCGCCGAGAATTCCAGCGCGTCGATGGTGCCGCGTTCCATGGCCTGGTAGAGCTCGCCCCCCGGCAGCATGGTGACCGAGGCGCCCAGGGTTTCCATGACGCGACCGCCGATGCCGGCGAAGCGAATGCGCAGGCCGTCGATCTGATCGAGCGACTCCAGCGGCTCGGCGAACCAGCCGGCGGCTTCCGGCCCGATGACACCGCACAGCAGCGCCTTGACGCCATAAGGCTCGTACACTTCCTGCAACAGGTCGTCGCCATCGCCGAAGTAGTGCCAGGCCATGAAGGCGGGCGGTTCCATGCCGAAAGGAGGTCCCGACAGCAGGGGCAGCACCGGAATGCTTCCCTGGTCGTAGCCGATCCACGTGTAGCCGGCCGGATAGCGCCCTTCGGACACGGCATCGAGGATCTCGAAGGGCGGAATCAGTTCGCCCGGCTCGTAGTAGCGCAGGTTGATATTGCCACCGGAGATCGCTTCCAGCGTCTCGGACAGGTGAACGACCGGCGTGCTCAGGCCCACCAGATGCGAGGGAAAGGCAATCGGAACCTGCCAGCGAACGCGCTCCTGGGCGTTGGCGGTGCTGGCCATGGCGGCGCCGGCCAGGATCACGGCGGCTGCCGTGCCGGCCAGCTTGAAACGTGCGGACCCCTTGAGGCCAGTTGAGGCTTGCATAGACGCGACTCCACTTGTTGTGACGGGTATTGTTCTAGGAAAGGCCTATTCCAGCGCAGAATTAGCCATGCTCACGGAGTTGAAAGCAATAATGGCAAATTGGTAAGACCAAATGGCGCTGGAAGTGATGGCACGGTCTCGCTCACGTTTCAGAGTGTAAAATCAGGCTTTTTGTCGTGATCTTCTGCAAAATAGCGGCAATATGGATGCGTTCTTTGCTTATGTTTAGCGTGCTTAGGCTATTTGCAGCGTTAAGAAGTGCGACCAATTGTTAATAGGAAAGGCCCTATGTCGAGCGACAGGCAAGGTGCGGGTGGGGTGCCAGAGGAACAAGAAGTACGGCGTTTAATAAATTGGTCAGACCAAATGGGGGCGAGAGGGTGGCGCGGCCTGGTATTGCTCGCTGCGACGGCCGAGTCGGCCCGGCGGCAGGCGCTGGCAGTGTGGCAGGCGCGCTCCTGGCGTTCATCCTGCTGGGTATCCCAGCACCCGCCCTTTGGCGTGCCAGGCCACGCCTGGATTCCCCCCGGCAAAGCGCGAGTGAGCCTGGGAGCAGAGCATGACCTGATCGTCTTCGATGCCGCCTGCGCCGAGGCGGCTTTCGATCCCGATGCCTTCGGTGCCCTGACGGGAACGCTGCGTGCAGGCGGCCTGCTCCTGCTTCTGCTGCCCCACGGCAAGTCGGGTATTGTTGCCGCCACGAGCCCTTATCTGGGGCGCCTGTCGAGACGGCTCGCCCAGGCGGAAGGGTTGGGGTGCTGGCTCCCCGGAGAGCGGCTCCGGCTGCCCGACCCTGGCCCAGGCCAGCCCCGTTGCAGCGATGCCTGCAGCGACCCCGACTGCCTGACGGACGACCAGCTTCAGGCGGTGAAGCGCCTGGTCGGCCTCAAACGGCGTCGTCCGCTGGTGCTGACCGCCGATCGCGGACGCGGCAAGACCGCGGCGCTGGGAATTGCCTGTGCACGACTGCTGGCGTCGCGGCAGGTCACGATCTGGGTCACGGCACCGCGGCCAGAGGCCGTGGCAGCGCTATTCGAACGGCTGGAGGCGCTGCGGCCGCAGGGGGGCCGGCAAGGGAATGTCTTTACCGATGAGCAGGGCGGACGCGTCGAGTTCGTTGCCCCCGATGAGTTGAGTGCCAGGGTCGAGCGAGGTGAGGCTGGCGGTCAAAGCAGCTGGCTGCTGGTCGACGAGGCCGCAGCCATTCCCGCTGCCCTGCTGGGACAATGGCTTGCGGCGTTCACCAGAATCGCCTTTGCCACCACCGTGCATGGGTACGAGGGTTCCGGCCGCGGCTTTGCCCTGCGCTTCCGCGAGCGGCTCGACCGGCAGGCCCCCGACTGGCGAGCTTTCCATCTCGAGGCGCCGGTGCGCTGGGCCGCAGGCGACCCGCTCGAGCGGCTGGTCGGCGACCTGCTGCTGCTCGACGCCGAACCACCCGCGGCGTCTCGCGCGCCGTTACAAGAGATCGACTGGCAGGGTTCGGTTCTGGCGACCGACGAGCCCGCCCTGCGCGATATCTTCGGCCTGCTGGTGCAGGCCCACTATCGCACCACGCCGAGCGACCTGCAGCGCCTGCTCGACGAACCGGAGCTCCACGTCAGGACCCTGCAGGATGGCGCGCGTCCCCTGGCGGTCGCGGTGTGTGCCGATGAAGGGGGCTTCGAGCCTGAGCTTGCCGAGCGGGTGGCTCGAGGCGAGCGGCGCCTGCCTGGCCATCTGCTGGCCCAGTCGCTCGCCGCCCATGCGGGTTCGAGAGCGGCGCTGATGGCGCGTCTGAGGCGGGTGCAGCGCATTGCGGTACATCCTCAGCGTCGGCGTGAGGGGTTGGGCAGGCGGTTGCTTGAGAGCGAACGAGACGCCGCGCGTGAGGCCGGTGTCGATCTGCTCGGCGCCAGCTTCGGCGCCGAGCGGGGCTTGCTGGCATTCTGGCAAACCCTGGGCTTCAGCCCGGTGCGGCTGGGGCTGTCGCGGGAAACCTCGACGGGAGAGCATGCCGTCATGGTGGTTGCGCCTCTTTCCCCCAAGGGGGCGGTCCTGGCCGAGGAGTTGGCGCAGCGCTTCCAGCGCCTGTTGCCGGCCCTGCTGGCCTTTGAACTGGCCACTCTCGATCCCGATGTGGCCTTGGCGCTGCTGGCCGAAGGACCGAGCCCTGCACTGGCGGCGGCGGAGCGTGCAGACCTCGCCGATGTCGCCCATGGTCGCCGCGAGCCGGCGCTTGCACGTCCGGCTCTGCAGGCCTTGGTCAGGCGCGCCGCCGTGGCCGGGCTGCCTGAATCCGAGCTTGCCTGGCTGGCCGCCTGGGCGTTCCAGGGGCGCGATAGCGTCTGGCTGGCAAGCCGCGCCGGGATCGAAGGGCGCCGGCAGGTCATGGCACGCCTGCGCGACGTCGTGGCCCGGCTGCTTGCCGATGAGTCGTCTTGGCGTTGAATGGGCTTTTCCCGGCGTTACCGGCCCGGTAAGGTAGGTCGGTTACCATCATGCAGACCCAACATGAACGAACATCTCGAGACTCTCTCGCCGCAGCCGCTATGGCGCCACTTTCGTACCCTCTGCAACACGCCGAGGCCTTCCGGCCATGAGGCCGAGCTGGTCGCCATCCTGGAAGCCTGGGCCGAGCGCAAGGGGCTGGCCCACGATCGCGACGATTACGGCAATCTGCGCTTGAGCAAGCCCGCCACGCCGGGTCATGAGGACGCTCCGGGAATCATCCTGCAGGGTCATCTGGACATGGTGGCCCAAGCCAACGCCGACCACCCTCACGACTTCACCCGCGACCCGCTCGACACTTATGTCGACGACGGCTGGCTGCGTGCTCGGCATACCACGCTGGGTGCCGACAACGGCCTTGGCGTGGCGGCGGCATTGGCGGTCCTCGAGGATGACAGCCTGGTGCATGGCCCACTGGAAGCGCTCTTCACCCTCGAGGAGGAGAGCTCCATGGGTGGGGCGCTGCAGCTCGCGGAGAACTGGCTGCAAGGCAGCGTGCTGCTGAATCTCGACTCGGAAGACCGCGGTGAAGTTTTCATCGGCTGTGCCGGCGGCGCGGACATCGTAGTCGAAGCTCAGCTGCCTACCGCTGAGCTGGGGTCCGATGAAGTGGCGCTGCAGATATCCTTGACCGGCCTGGTGGGCGGGCACTCCGGTATCGATATACACCGTGGCAGGGGTAACGCCAACCGGCTGCTGGTACGCGTGCTCAGGACGTTGGACGACTTCGATATCCGCCTGGTCAGCTATCGCGGCGGCACGCTGCGCAATGCCATTCCGCGCGAAGCCTTCGCTATCGTCGTGCTACGTTCGGATGAGGCGGCCGCGGCTGAGAGTCGCGTTCTGGCCCTTGAGCAGGAGCTGCGTGCCGAATTGCAGGGCGCCGACGAGGGGCTGGCCCTTGCCGTGTCGCGCCCGGTGGAAAAGCCCGCTCAGGCGCTCAATGCCCACGCCAGCAGCATGCTGCTGGCGGCGCTCAACGCGGCGCCGTACGGTGTGGAACGCATGAGCAGTACGGTGAGTGGCGTGGTCGAAACATCGAACAATCTGGGGGTGGTGAGCCTCGAAGAGGGGCGCTTCCATCTTTGTGCCCTGGCGCGTTCGCTGCGTGACAGTGCAGTGAACGACCTGGCCGATCGCTTTCGTGGGCTGTTCGAACTGATCGGCGCGCGTACCCGGGTCGAGAATGCCTACCCGGGCTGGACCCCTGTGCCCGACAGCGCGCTGCTGGCGCGCTTCCGCCGCCTGCACCGGCAGCATGTGGGCAGCGACCCTGCGGTCAAGGTGATACATGCAGGGCTCGAGTGCGGCATCCTGGGCGGCAAGTACCCAGGTCTGGAGATGATCTCGTTCGGCCCGTCGATTCGCGGCGCTCACTCCCCCGATGAGCGGGTCGAGCTGAGCTCGGTCGAGGAGTTCTGGCTGTTACTGCGAAAGCTGATCGAAGACCTGGCCGGCGATACGCCGGCCCAAGACGCCTGATGCTTGGCCGCCGCCCGCCTCGGCGGGCGGCGGTCATTCCGTAGCGTCATTCAGGCATGCTGGCGACTATGCTTACCCTCGGCGATCTCCTCGATCAGCTTGCTGCAGAACGCATCGAGATCGTCGGGCTTGCGGCTGGTGACCAGGCCGCTGTCGACCACGACCTCCTGATCCACCCATTCGGCCCCGGCATTGCGCAGGTCCTGTTCGATAGAGGGATAGGAAGTCATGCGACGACCTTTGGCCACGCCGGCGTTGATCAAGACCCAGGGGCCGTGGCAGATGGCGCCGACCGGCTTGTGGTCTTCGAAAAAGCGCCGTGTGAACTTCAGCGCCTGCTGGTTCTGACGCAGCGCGTCGGGATTGAACAGGCCGCCGGGGAGTTCCAGGGCGTCGTAGTCGTCGGCATCGACCTGATCCAGTTGGCGGTCGACGTCATAGGAAGGGCCCCAGTCGGACCCGGCCCAGGCGCGAATGGATTCCTTGTCCGGTGCGATCACGTGCACCGTGGCGCCTTCACGTTCAAGGGCAGCCTTGGGCTCGGTGAGCTCCGACTCTTCGAAGCCGTCGGTGGCCAGGATGGCCACGGTCTTGCCTTTAAGCTTCTCGCTCATGTGCTACCTCCTTGTCAGCAATGGCTGCCGGCCTGGCCGGCGATTGCCTTCGAATGCTCTTACAGCGTCGTGGTGAATGACGCCGACGGCAAGGGGGCTAATGTTGCGAATCGTCAGGGAAAATGGCCAGAAGTGGCAAAGTGTGACCTGACGCCGGACGTCTGCCCGGCGACAGGCCGTTCATGCAACCCTGATAGGTGGCTCAACCCAGATAGGCATTGAGCATCCAGACGGTTTTCTCCTGCTCGCGAATATAGTCGCCCGCCTGGGCTGCGGTGCCTTCGTCGTCGGCATCCGAGGCAAGAGCCAGCACTTCGCGCTGCAGTTCGATCAGGGTCTGATAACCCTTCAGCACGCCGCGTACGCAGGCCTTGCCGTCATGCACGTCCTTGTCCTCGCGGATCTGCGCCATCGAGACATAGTCGCTATAGGCATGAACCGGCGTGTGCCCCAGGGTCAGGATGCGCTCGGCCACTTCATCGACCTTGGTCAGCAGGTCGGTATAGAGCTCCTCGAACTTGGTGTGCAGTTCGAAGAACTGCGGTCCCTTCACGTTCCAGTGATAGCCACGAACGTTCATGTAGAAGATCTGGTAGTTAGCCAGCAGAGCATTGAGTTTCTCGGCGAGCTGGCCGGCGCTGTTCTCGTTCAGGCCAATGGCATTGGTGTCGCTCATGCGCGTACTCCTCTTTTTCGCGTGCGTGAATTCTATGGCGAGTCTACGTGTTGTTATGGTGGCGCTTAACCAATATCTCAACATCGGCATGATAGTGAGCCTGCATGGCGCCGAGTCCCGGCGGAGCCCGAGGGCAATTCGGAAGCCCAGCGACGCGGTTCGGGAACCCGAGCGGCATACAGGACTCTCAAGACGGTAGCCGTGCTCTTGCAAGGTGGGCCAGGCTGCGTAGACTGCGGCCAATGACGAACAGGAGAAACCCATGCGCCTGTGGTGGATGATACCGGGCCTGGCCTTGCTGGCGGGCTGCCAGACGACGCCTACGGCACTGCCCGTTGCGGAGCCGGGGCCGGCAGCGGAATGCCGCTGGGAAGCTGAGGGAGTGGCGCCGCGGGAATGGGTTCGTCGAGCGCTCGACACGCTGGAAGCGGACGGCTTCGTCATACGCGATACCGAACCGGCACTGGGGCTGGTCAGTGCCGAGCGTACCCGGACCATTCCGGGCTACGGTGACCGTCACGACAGCTGGGAGCGCACCGGTTTCTTTGGTGGCCTGGGCATCGGCGGCGGGCGCGGGCTTTCCACCGGCGTGATGATCGGCTTCGGCGGCGCCGCCGGCAGCATCTCCCAGGACGCTACCCAGCTGGAGCGGGTCTCGCTGGCCGCCGACCCGGGTGGGGTAAGGGTCAGTCGCGACATCCAGGTCATCGACTGGCGTGGCGAACTGCGCGAGACGCGCAGCGGCAGCGATACCGCTTTCTGCAGTTCGTTGCGCCAGGCCATGCTGGCGACCCAGGTTCGGGAGGAGCCTTGATGCGCCGCCTTGTCATGCTGATGCTGGTGGCCCTGCTGTCGGGCTGCGCCGCAACCTCACCGACGGCGGAGCCGCGCGAGCTGGCGCTCTCCGCACCGCCCGACGAGACGCTGCAACAGGTCGTCGGGCTGCTGTTGGAGCAGGGCTATGTGATACGTCGCGCCGATGCCGAGCAGGGGCGTGTGGAAGCCGCCTTGGCGCGTTGGCCCGGCTATCGTGTCGACGCTGTGGTGACCCCCGAGGGCCAAGGCGCGCGAACCTCGCTGACGGCCACCCGGGGCGGGCGGCCTTTGCCCCCTCATCTGCTCGACCCACTCCTGGCTGAGCTCCAGCGCCGGCTGGGTCTGGCACCCTGAACACAAGGTTTTCATGAGAGATTCACTGCGACATGACTCGCTTGCTTGACCTATGTATCGCTGTCGGGACGAGAAGCGCCCGGCTGCCAGTGCTGATGTTGCTCCTCTTGCTGCCGGGCATGGCCGCGGCTCATCCGCACGGTTGGATCGACATTCGCGTCCGTTTGCTGGTCGACGATGAGGGGCGCCTGGAAGCGCTGCATCAGGCTTGGCGCATGGACCCCTTTTATAGCCTGGTGCTGCTCGAGGAGCTGAGCCGCACCGAGGGCGGGCTGGAGGCGGGTCTCGACCGGCTGGGTGGCGAAATACGCGGCAACCTCGCTCCGTTCGATTTCTTCACCGAGGTTCGCTTGGGCGACGAACGGCTCGAACTTGGCGAGGTGAGCGAATACACCGTGATGGAGCGTGGCGGTCGAGTGGAGTTCATCTTTCTGCTGCCGCTGGCGTCGACCCATGCGCTGAGTGAAGAAACGCTGCAATACAAGGTGTTCGATCCCACCTACTACCTGGAGGTCGTACACGAGGCGGAGGGTGAAACCCCGCTGGACGATGCGCTGCAGGTCGGCGGTGAGTTGGCCTGCTCTACGCAGATCGTTCCCGCCAATCCCGACCCCGAGCTGGTGATGCAGGCTGCCCTGCTCGATGTCAACGACGAGGCGGAGCCTGGTTTGGGGCGTCATTTCGCCGAGACCGGGGTGGTGGTATGCGAGTGATGGTGGGAACGAAACCGCGTGCCTGGTTGCTGGGACTTTGCATGCTCTGCGTCGCGACGCTGATCCTGCTGTTCTTCACCCAGGGTGGCCTGCAGTCGCTGAGCCTGCAGCTGGTGGCCTGGCAGCGTGATTTCCATCGCGCCCTGACCATGGCAATCACCAATTTTTCCGGCACGCCTTCCGCGGGTGCCTGGACGGTATTGCTGGGCATCAGCTTCGGCTATGGCGTCTTCCATGCTGCCGGTCCGGGGCATGGCAAGGCGGTCCTGACGACCTACCTGCTGTCTCAGGGCGGCGCCATGCGCCGGGCACTGGCGCTCTCCTTTGCCGCCTCGCTGCTGCAAGGGTTGGTGGCCATCGGCCTGGTGGTGGTGCTGGTACATGGTCTGGGCTGGGTCACGCGCCAGGCCATGGGGAGCGTGGTATGGGTCGAACAGGCCAGCTTTCTGATGGTGGCACTGCTCGGCGCCTGGCTGTGCCTGCGGGCCATACGTCAGCTACGGCGCCCGGCGGTTCCTGTCCGCCAGGCCCATGAAGAGCACCACCACCACGGCCACGACCACAGCCATGATCACTGCTGTGGTGGGCATCACCACGTCGACCCGCAGCAGGCCACCGATTGGCGTACCGCACTGGCCACCGTGGTCGCTATCGGTATCCGGCCCTGCAGCGGTGGGGTATTGCTGCTGGGGGCAGCTTCACTGCTGGGTCAGTTCGCGGTCGGCGTGGCGGCGGTGATGGTGATGGCATTGGGTACGGCGCTCACCGTCTCGGGCCTGGCTGTGGCCAGCGTGGTTGCACGTGGTTGGGCCGAGAAGCAGCTCGTGCGGCAAAACAGCCTGCAGCGGGCGGGTCGCTTTCTCAGCTGGGCCGCCCTGGGTGGCGGCCTGGCCATCATGACGCTGGGGGTTTCGCTTGCCGTTACCGGAGTGAGCCAGCCCGCATCGGCGCCCATACTCGGTGAGCCGCCCGCTCGCAGCAGCCCCGCGCCCGGTACGCATCCCTTCGGTGGCTGAATCGGGCTGGGCTCATAGCTTCAGCTCGAGGCCGTCCAACTGCGCCAGCAAATGGTCGCGCATACTGGCCAACGCATCGAGGTCGTAGGGTTGTGGCTCGCCCTGTCCCCATACCGGCCCTGGCCAGGCGGCATCCCCGCTTAGGCGGGCAACGACATGAACATGCAGCTGGCTGACCACGTTGCCGAGGTTGGCCACGTTGATCTTGTCGGCTCGGGTCAGCGTCTTGAGCATGCGGCCAAGCTCACTGGCCTCATGCCAGAGCTGCCGCTGATCCGCTACGTCCAGGTCGAACACTTCGCTTGCTCCCTCACGCCGCGGTATCAGGATCAGCCAGGGAAAGCGGCTGTCGTTCATCAGTCGCAGTTGACTCAGCGGCAGCTCCGTTACGGGATAGCTGTCCCTCGCTAGGCGTTCATCCAGCGTTACCGTCGACATGTTTCGTTCCCTCGCCAAGACCTCGATGACGTTTACATCATGCCATGGGCAGCCGACAAGCGCCTCGCCAGGAGGCGCTTCGCTTGATAAGGGACTAATATCGATTACGTCAGTCCTGACGAACGGGAGTAAGAAACATGAAACGTACGGTAGCTACCCTGCTGGCACTATTGCTTGGGCTCTCTCTCCTTAGCGGCTGCAATACCATGCGAGGCATGGGTGAAGATATCGAACAAGGCGGCGAGGCGATTCAGCGCCAGTCCACTTAGCAATTAGGCAAAAGGAGGCAGGGCTGTTAGGCTGAGAGAGGCCATTGCTTCACGGAAAGGAATGGAATTCCCGGAACGTAAATCAAGGAGATGCGACCATGAAGAAAGCCATAGCCCTTAGCTTTGCCCTGCTGATGACCGCCGGCGCCCTGGCGGGCTGCAACACCATGGAAGGCGCCGGTCAGGACGTCGAGCGTGGTGGAGAGCGCGTACAGGAAGCCGCTCAGTAACAACGCACGGTCCGGCTTGGCAGCATGCGGGTGACCTGGCAGTCTCCCCGTGTGCTGCCTGATACGGCAAAATGCTCTCTTTCCCCCTTTAGCGAGAATGATCCATGGTTAGCCCGCTGCGGTTTTGCCTGGCCTCTTTCAGTATGCTGGTATTGGCAGGATGTACCCCCATGCCACAGTCCAATGCTCCCCACGACCCCGCTCCCAAGCCGCCTCAAGTCGGCGAGAGCGAAGACGCCTGTGGCGCGCGACACGTTCAGGATCGGGTCGGTCGTCACTACGACGAGGCGCTGGGTGAAGCGATACACCGCGATAGCGGCGCCGGCGCGCTACGCGTCATCCGCCCGGGCCATGCCTATACCATGGAATACCGGGGCGACCGCATAAACGTCCATATCGACGACAGCGACACCATCACCGATATCGGCTGTGGCTGATCGCTCGCTGAATCTAAGCGACTCACAATTGATCGCCGTGCTCTTTCTGGGCGCGGCGTTCTGCTTCTTCCGCTTGCTTGCGCAGGGTCTTGCGTAGCGCGGCCTTGTCGAAGCGCAGCTTCTGCAATGGCGTTTCGAGCTTGAGCGGAGGTACCGGCGCCGGGTGGCCGTTGGCATCGACGGCCACCATGGTCAGGTAGCAGCTGTTGGTGTGGCGTATTACCTTGTCGCGTATGTTCTCGGCTACCACCTTGATGCCGATCTCCATCGACGAGCGGCCCACGTGATTGACGCAGGCCAGGAAGGTCACCAGCTCGCCCACGTGGATCGGTTGCTTGAATAGCACCTGATCGACCGAAAGAGTCACCACATAGTGGCCGGAGTAGCGGCTGGCGCAGGCATAGGCTACCTCGTCGAGCTTTTTGAGGATGGCGCCGCCATGAACCTTGCCGCTGAAATTGGCCATGTCGGGTGTCATCAGCACGGTCATGCTCAGCTCGTGCTGACCGGGAAAATCGAGGGGCAGGCTATCGGCACCGGCCATGTGCGTTACCTCTCTCGGTTGTACCGTCAGGCCCTGCAACGACATCGGGAGGCGCGTTGCAGGGCGTGGCGGGTCAGAACCAGGTCAATCCCACCGAAATGATCACGCCGGTGATGACCAGCTGAATCAGGCAGAAACCCATGATGTCCTTGGCCTTCAGCCCGGCGATGGCAAGTACCGGCAGGGCCCAGAACGGCTGCAACAGGTTGGTCCATGCATCGCCCCAGGCCACGGCCATGGCCACACGAGCCACGTCGACCCCCAGCGCTTCCGCCGCCGGCAGCATGACCGGCGCCTGCACCGCCCACTGGCCGCCGCCGGAGGGCACGAACAGGTTGACGATGCCGGCGCTGATGAAGGACCAGAACGGCAGTGAAGTCTCGGTGGCGAACGAGACCAACCCTTCCGACATCGACTCCGCCAAGCCCGACTGGACCATGATCGCCATGATGCCGGCGTAGAAGGGGAACTGGATGACGATGCCTGCGCCGCCCTTGATCGCCTCGTTGAGGCTCTCCAGCAGGCTGCGGGGGGTACGATGCAGCACGATGGCCAGGAACAGGAACATGAAGTTGACGATGTTCAGGTTCAAGCCGCCGCCGCGCAGGAAGAAATGGTCGAGCAGGAAGATCACCCCGGGGATGCCGACCAGCCAGGCCAGCGTCACGCTGTTCTCGAGTCGTTCGGCAGGACGATTGATGCGCACTCGGCTGGCGGGGGCGTCGTCGAGCAGTTTGGGGTCGACGTAGACGCTCTCCTTCTCGTCGGGCAGCATCGCACGGTTGACCAGCGGAATGGCGATGAACAGGCATGCCACGATCGCCAGGTTGAAGAAGGCGAAGATGGTGGAGCCGGTGCCTATCACGCCGATCTGCTCGGCGGTGAAGTGGCCATCGGTGGCAATGGTCAGCGGGATGGAGCCGGCCAGACCGCCGTGCCACACCACGAATCCGGAGTAGGCACTGGCCACCAGCAGGCGGTAGTCGACTCGCACCAGGCGCGCCAGCTCCTTGGCGAACAGCGCTCCCACCACCAGGCCGAACCCCCAGTTGATCCAGCTGGCCGTCAGTGAAACGAACGTTACCAGCAAAATGGCATGGCCCGCATGCTGAGCCAGGCCGGCCAGGCGCTGCAGCAGACGCTTGACCGGCGGGGAGCTGGCAAGCATGAAGCCGGTTACCAGCACCAGCAGCATCTGCATGGAGAAGGTCAGCAGGTTCCAGAAACCATCGCCCCAGAAGCGCATCACGGCGAGTGGCGTCTGGCGTTCCACGGCAATGGCAGCGGCGGCGGCGATGACC
This sequence comes from Halomonas sp. TH-94, assembly GCF_057473365.1. Taxonomy (NCBI): domain Bacteria; kingdom Pseudomonadati; phylum Pseudomonadota; class Gammaproteobacteria; order Oceanospirillales; family Halomonadaceae; genus Halomonas; species Halomonas sp. TH-94. The sequence continues at coordinate 56,936 of NZ_JBYCKL010000017.1, read as the reverse complement.
GTCAGCAGCAGTACGAAGATGAAAGGGTCAGGGAGATAGCGGTCGACCAGCCTGACGGCGGGCCTGGAAAGGAATTTGAGCATGGCAGCGTTCGCTTCTTCTGATTGTCTGATGTGCGTGAGAGCAAAATAGCGCATAGTCATCAGCTTGCCCTAATAATATGACAAGCCATTGGCTCAATGGCAGCGGTCGGCCACCTCCGCCGAGCTGCCATCATCGGCCTCATGGTGCCATCGAGAGCGCCGAAGCTGCCAATAGTAGCCGACCAATACGGCCGATCGCACCATGGAGAAAGCGAGAAACGCCAGCCACAGGGCATGGTTTTCATACTCGGGCGGGGCGAGCATGCGGGCTATCCACCAGATCGGCAGGTAGGCCGCCAGGGCGATGAAGATGCTGTTGCGCATCTCCCGTATCGCCGTGGCGCCGATGAACACACCGTCGAGCAGATAGCTCCAGACCGCGATCAATGGCATGACGACCATCCAGGGCAGATACTCCCCGGCCGTTGCCCGCACCTCGGTCAGGCTCGTCAGCATGGCAATCAGATAGTGCCCGCCCAGGGCGAAGGCGATTGCGGCAGTGCCGGCCGTTATCAGCGAGAACCAGGCGGCGGCGCGCACGGCCTGGCCGAACTCATCCCAGCGGCGACGGCCCACGGCGCGCCCGGCAATGGCCTCGGCGGCATGGGCGAAGCCATCCAGTGCGTAGCTGGTGAGCATGATGAACTGCAGCAGTACGGCATTGGCTGCCAGCACGGTATCGCCCTGTACGGCCCCGCGCGACGTGAAGAAAGCCATGGCGAACAGCAGCCCCAGGGTGCGAACGAAGAGGTTGGCGTTCACCTGGAACAGCTCCGCATAGGCGCTCAGATGAAATAGCCGTTCGCGCAGAAAGCGGCCCTGCAGCAGCTTCAGCTGGCGGAGAACCAGCCAGGTACCGAAGGCAAGGGCGGTGTAGTCGGCAATCACCGTGGCCCAGGCCACGCCGTCGCTGGTCATGCCCAAGCCGACCACGAACAGCAGGTCCAGCGCGATATTGACGCTGTTGGTCAATACCAGGATGGCCAGTGTCACCCGAGAGTTCTGCTGGCCCAGGAACCAGCCCAGGATGGCGTAGTTGGCCAGCACCGCCGGGGCCGAGAGAATGCGTATCTGGGCGTATTCGGCGGCGATGGCGGTGGCGACCTCGCTGCCGTCCAGCAGCCACAGGCCAAGGCCGATCAGCGGCTGTGAGAACAGGATCAGGAGCGTCCCGATTCCCACGGCCAGCAGCAGCGACTGGCCCAGCAGATTGCGCACCTCGCTGTCGCTCTCGCGCCCCACTGCCTGAGAGGTCAAGCCGGTGGTGCCCATGCGCAGGAAGCCGAACCCCCAGTAGAGGAAGCTGAACAGGGTGGCGCCCAGTGTCACGCCGGCCAGGTAGCGTGAATCCGGCAGGTGGCCGACCACGGCGGTGTCCACCAGCCCCAGCAGCGGCACGGTGATATTGGAGAGAATGATGGGCCAGGCCAGCGTCCAGATGCGCCGTCGGGCAGCCGCGGGGGTCTCGCTCCGCAGAGTCGCCACCTGGGTCAGGCGGCGGTGATCAGCTGATACTTGGTCATCAGCTCGTCGCGGGTCTCGCGGCGCTCGGGGTCGAGCGGAATGCAGTCGACCGGGCACACCTGCTGACACTGCGGTTCGTCATAGTGGCCGACGCACTCGGTGCACAGGTTCGGATCGATGACATAGATCTCCTCACCCGCCGAGATGGCGTCGTTAGGGCATTCGGGTTCGCAGACGTCGCAGTTGATGCACTCGTCGGTGATCATCAGAGCCATGGATTACCTCGCGATCGGGCGGGCCGCGTCCGGCCTCGCCCAGATATAGCGGCTCGGGAAAGCCGAGTAATTCGGTCAGGTATTATAATGCTTGCGCAGCGCCTCGGCGACCCCGGGATGCACCAGGCGGGAAACGTCGCCGCCGAGCTTGGCGATTTCACGCACGATGGTGGAAGAGATATAGGAATTTTCCACCGCGGGCGTCAGGAATACGCTCTCCAACTGCGGCGCCTGGGCGCGGTACATGTTGGCGAGCTGCAGCTCGTACTCGAAATCGGAGACCGCCCGCAGCCCGCGCAGAATGATGTGCGCCCGTTGCTCGGACATCATGTCGGTGAGCAACCCCGAAAAACCGATCACCACCACGTTGTCGAGCCCGGACGAAACGTCTTGTGCCAGGGCGATACGTGTATCGAGATCTAGCGCCGGCTTCTTGCCGGGGCTGGCCGAGATGGCCACCACCACCTTGTCGAACAGCCGGGAGGCGCGCTCGATGAGATCGTAATGCCCATGGGTGATGGGGTCGAAGGTGCCGGGATAGACCGCGATTTTCATGGCGCTCCGCTCACTTGCACAGCTCAGGGGGGCTCAGGTTACCCGTCTGCGATCGGCCCGACAACGTCGAAGCGGTCGCAGACGGGTCAGTCTTCCAGGGTGCCGTAAGGGTTGTCCACGGCAAGTGACACCGGGCGGGCATAGCCGGGTATGCTGATCTGGTCGGGGCCGACCTCGAGTTCAGGCCCTTCCAGTACGCCCTCACCGAAGCGATAACGCACTTCGAACTGGCCACGGTCTGCCCCCGCCAGATACGCCTGACTGACCTGACGTACCTCTTCACGGCGCTGGCGCCAGGCAGCCACGGCCGTTTCGCCATGACGCTGTGTCAGCAGCCGTTCAGTCACGGCGGGCGAGAGCACCACACCGGTGGCGTTGTTGCCCCCGAACCCCTTGGCATTGATGAAGGCGGCATCGGCATGGAACGCCTGTGCTTCACGGGAGAAGCGCAGGCGTTCGGCGTGGACGTCGTTGGCCACCGCGTCAAGCGTGGGGATGCCCGGCAGCAGGCCGTAGGCGAAACTGCCCAGGGCGCTGGTCAGCTGGTCGCCGGCGGCGCTGCCCTGTGAGTGGCCGACGAACGCCTTTACCGCCACCACCGGCCAGCTTTCGATACCGTTGGCCTTGGCGACCAGGTCGAAGACATGGGATTCCGTCACCCGGTTCTTGGGCGTGCTGGTGCCGTGGGCATGCAGGAAGGTGCGCTCACGCAAGGCCTTTTCGCCGAGCATGTCGCGCACCAGGGCGGCCGCCTTGCCCAGGGTGATGTAGTTGCCGATGCCCGGGGCGGAAATGGAACGCTTCCAGCCATCGGCATTGACGTAAACCCCAGGCACGCTGCCCAGGATCTCGGCACCCAGCTCCAACGCCAGGGCATCGTCGAGCAACAGAATGAACTGGCTGGACTCGGCGATGGTGAAACCGCAGTTGCGGGCGAAGGGCCGACAGGCGCGCTGGTAGTCGGCATCGGTGAGTAGCTCCAGGGCATCCAGCGCCTTGAGGCTCTCGTCGTCGGCCAGCGCGCCCATGGCGCGAAAACCCTCGATGATCTCCGGTGTTACCGGCGCATCGGAGGTGCCTACCATGACCGCACGGCGCTGGCCGCTGCGGATGTCCTCCACGCCCAGCCGCAGGTTGTAGAGAAAGCTGGCGCAGGCACCCAGGACCGCACCGGTACCGCCAACGCTGCCCAGCACATAGGCATTGAGAAAATCGGCGGGCATCTGCCCATAGCCCAGCGGCATCTGCTTGGAGGTGGCTCGGTTGCCCGAAACGAAGCTCTTGAGCAGCCCCCCCCAGCCTTCGTCGTCGAGCTGGCCGATGGAGTTGCCGGCATAGACGGCGATATCGTCGGGATCGAGGCGGTCGCGCAGCGCCTCCCACTGCAGGCCGCTGCCGGCCAGACAGTCGCTGGCAGCGAAAATGGACATCGAAAGCCCGCGGGGGTGGTGGACGCTGCGGTAGTAGCGCCTTGGGTCGAAACCGCTGGGAAGCTGACCGGCAGCGCGCACCAGAGCCGGACGCGTTTCCGGCAGCAGCACGTCGAGCTCGCCGGGGGGAACCGTGACCTCCAGTGTATGGCGATCCAGTTCACGGATGTGCCAGGTCGGCGGCAGCTGATCGGGCAGGTGGCGACGGCGGATGCTGAAGGTGAGCTCCGCCCCCAGGCCCAGGCTGGCGCGACGATTGGCCGGCAGCCCCTCGTCGTTGAAGCGGGGGTCCTCGATTCTGCGAATCAAGGTGTGGTCGAGCACCATTTCGCGGCAGTTATCGGCCAGGCGGCTGGGATCGACCGGGTTTCCAGCGGCGTCGTGCCAGATGCCTTCGCGACAGCTGCCCAGGCCCATCAGCGCGGCCAAGCCGAGCAGCAGGGAGGCTTGCTCGGCTTGCGGAAGAGCGTCGATCACGGTGCGACGAAACGCTTGATGGCCAGAGGTACGACCGGCGGCGTTGACGCCGCCCATGCCGACGATCACCGGTAAGTGTGACAAGCCGCTTTCCTCGTTGTGCTGTTCGTGCGAGTCGGTAATGTAGGTATAGGACTGGCGATCATAGCACCCGCTTCGGGACGCCGTCATGGGCGCAACACGCAAGTTATGGCCAGCAAAGATAAAACAAACGTTTGAAATGATGCGGCCAAAACGCTATGCTGTTGCTGCTGTTTGAGTCATACGAGTGGGTATGTGGGCGCTCCTGTTTATTTGGGGCGCCTTTTTTTTGCCCCTCGCCCGCAGGGCCATGGCTGTTAGAATGTTCAGCCTTCAGCCACCGATCTGCCGCTATGCAAGCCACTTCCCGGACCATTGCCACGAATCAGAACGGCCCCCACAAAGACGTGGTGCGTCGCGTCGAACGTGCGCTGCAAAGCCCGTTACGCAAGCCCGTGGCCGAGCATACCCGCTCGGCCTTCGAACAGGCCTGCAGCTGGTATGAGCGCCAAGGGGGCGAGCAGCGGCCGCTGATCCTCGATGCCGGCTGCGGCGTCGGCGTCTCGACCCGGCAGCTGGCCGCGCAGTTCGCCGACCATCTGGTGATCGGCATCGATCGCAGCGCCGACCGGCTCTCGCGGGAGCATGGCGAGGTGAGCGACAACGCCCTGCTGGTGCGCGCCGATCTGGTGGACTTCTGGCGTCTGGCGCTGGCCGCGGGCTGGCGACCGGTGCGCCACTATCTGCTCTATCCCAACCCCTATCCCAAGTCGGCGCATCTCAAGCAGCGCTGGCATGGCCACCCGGTGCTGCCGGTGATACTGGCGCTTGGCGGTCGGCTGGAGCTGCGCTCCAACTGGCAACTCTACGTGGCGGAGTTCGCCCAGGCCCTGGAGCGTGTGACCGGCGTGGTCAGCCCGGTCGAGCCCTTCGAACCCCTCGACCATTATCTGACGCCCTTTGAACGAAAATACCACGCCAGTGGTCAGTCTCTGTGGCGCCTGACCGCTGAGCTACCTCATGCTCCCGAGCTGGTGCCCGGCCTCATGGAGGAAAGCTGAATGGCCTTTTTCTACCTGGCCCTGGCCATCATCGCGGAAGTGGTGGCGACCAGCGCGCTCAAGGCGACTCATGGCTTCACGCGGCTCGTCCCCAGCCTGATCGTGATTGTCGGCTATGCGATCGCCTTCTACATGCTGTCGCTGGTGCTGCGTACTATCCCGGTGGGTATCGCCTATGCGATTTGGGCGGGGCTGGGTATCGTACTGGTGGCGCTGGTGGGTGTGCTGGTTTACGGCCAGCGCCCCGACCTGCCGGCGGTGCTGGGCATCGGCCTGATCGTCGCCGGCGTCGTAGTGATTCAACTGTTCTCACGTATGTCCGCCCACTGAGATGACTCGCGTGGGCTTTGTATGGGTTTTTCAATGATCTCCAAAGCTGCTGTCAGGATGAGCTGTCTGCTCTTCGTTTTCGGTTCGATGCTGCCCGTCGCCACCCTGGGGTCGGGCTTCGCCGAGCTCGGTGCAATGGCCGAGAGAGGGTTTCGTATCAGCGCCGAGGCCAGGCTGCTGGGCGATGGCCAAAGCCCCGGCGCAGTTCTCGGGGCCATCGATGCGGAGCGCCAGCTGTCGCCGGCATCGGTGAGCAAGGCTTACCTGGCAGCGGCCGCGCTCGACCGCTGGGGGCCGCAGCATCGCTTTGCCACGCGACTGGTCAGCGCTGCGCAACTGGATGCCAACGGCGTGCTGAGCGGCGATCTGATACTCGACGGCGGCGGCGATCCGGGGCTTGCCAGTGAGGACCTCTGGCGGCTGACCCAGCGCCTGCACCAGGCCGGGGTGCGTGCAATCGACGGGCGGTTGGTGGTGAGCCAATGGCGCTTCGGCCCGGTGGAGTGCATTACCACCGACCGCTGCGAGGCGCGTACGCGCGTGGCCAACAGCTATAGCGCACTGCTCTCCTCGGCCGGCGTCAATCATGGCAATTGGTGCGTGAATGTCGCCCCCGGCGCGGCGGCGGGTGAGCCGGCCCGTATCACCAGCTGCGACAGCCAAGCGTTGATTCTCGACATCGACAGCCAGATCGAGACGCGCCCGCCCGACAGTGGCACTGAGTTCAGCGCCGAGCGAGTGACCCGCGAGGATGGCGATGTGATGCTGCTGCGTGGCCAGATATCGCTCAACGCTGCACCCCGCGACGTCTACCGTGCCAGCGGCGATCCCGCTCGCCAGACGGCACGCACCCTGATGGCGATGCTCGAACAGGCCGGTATAGCCGTGCGGGATGGCTACGCTACCAGCATCGAGCAGCCGCCGGCATCGGCCCGTGCGTTGGCTCAGGTGGAGAGCAAGCCGCTGCAGGAGCTGCTGCTGCATGTGATGAACTACTCCAACAACTTCATGGCCGACGTGCTGGCGCTCAACCTGGTGGATACACCCAGGTCGGACCTGCTTCAGGCCGGCGAGGCGATCCAGGAGTACGTGGCGGGGCTTCCCGACCATGGTCCGGTGATCATGCTCAGCGGCAGCGGCCTGACTACCGAGAACCGCACCTCGGCCCAAGGCAGCAACGTGCTGCTGGAAAGCATGTTTCATCGCGCTTCGCTGTTCCCGAGCTTCGTGGCCAGCTTCCAGTCGCCGGCCAACGGCGTGTCGCGCTTCATACGCCGCGGCTCGCCGCTGTTCCAGGACAACATCATGCTCAAGACCGGCACGCTCAATCAGCCCTATGCGGTGCGAGCCGTCGGCGGCTACTTCCGCACGCGCTCGGGCCGCTGGGGCGTGTTCACGGTGATGGTCAACGGCACCTCGTCCACGCCCTGGCTCAACTGGGCCCAGGTGCTGGACCCGCTCGCCGATGACCTGGCTCGCATGATCGAGGCGAACTGACACCCGACCACCACTCGCAACTCAGGACGCGACGATGAAACCACCCCGTACCGGATGGCGCCATGTCATCGATGCCACCGGCTATTCGCTCAAGGGTCTCAAGTTCGCCTTTCGCCACGAGACAGCCTTCCGTCAGGAGCTGGCGCTGTGCGTGGTGCTGCTGCCGCTGGCCTGGTGGATCGGTGCGGGGCCGGTAGAGTGGATCCTGCTGGTGGGCAGCTGCCTGCTGGTGCTCACCGTGGAGCTGATCAACAGCGCCATCGAAAGCGTGGTGGACCGCATCGGTACCGAGCACCATGAGCTCTCGGGCCGGGCCAAGGATATCGGCTCGGCGGCAGTGATGATCGCTCTGATCGCCGCTGGCTTGACCTGGGGTCTGCTCACCTGGCAGAAATTCTTCGGCTGAAGCCACGCTAGAACGCAACGGGGATGCCGCGGCGATGAGCCTTCGATATGCTGGGGGCATTTCCGCTGCGACAAGGCGCGTTGCCCATGGCTATCCCCGACGATTTTCTGCCTGCCGATGAGATTCCTGCCGCCCTTACGCCAGCCCTGGAAAAGGCCTGGCAGCGCCTGAGCGAAAGTCTGTCGCGAGCCGATAACGTGGCCGAGATGACCGGTCAGGAATTGCCTTCGGAAAGCTGGCTGGCACTGGAGCCGGAACGTCGCCGTCAGCTGGCCCGCGTCATCACCATTTCCGACTTCGCCCTCGACACCCTGGTGCGCTACCCCGAATGGCTGCTGCATCTGGATGCCGGCGGCGAGCTGGACGAGGCGCCGGGCGCCGAAGCGATCGAGGCCTGGCTCGCCGAGAGGCTCGAAAGCGTCGAGGACGAGGCCGGCCTGCACGTCGCACTGCGGCGCTTTCGTCGGGCGCGGATGCTGGGCATCGTCTGGCGTGACCTGGTGCGACCTGCGGCTATCGACATGTGGGCCACGGCGGCTTCGGTGTCGCATCTTGCAGAAGCCTGTCTCGAGGGGGCGCTGAGTTGGCTCGAGCAGCACCTGGAGCCGCGCTGGGGCCGTGCGGCGCCGCGCGCCGATGGCAGCCCCCAGCGGCTGGTAGTGCTGGGCATGGGCAAGCTCGGCGCCGGTGAGCTCAACCTCTCTTCGGACATCGATCTCATCTTCGCCTTCCCCGAGCAGGGCGAGACCGAGGGCGGCCGCACGTCGCTCGAACATCAGGAATACTTCACCAAACTCGGCCAGAAGCTGATTGCCGCGCTGGATGCGGTGACAGCCGACGGCTTCGCCTTTCGCGTCGACATGCGCCTGCGCCCGCTGGGCGAGGGTGGGCCGCTTGTAGGCAGCTTCGCCTCGCTGGCCGCCTACTATCAGGATCAGGGCCGCGAGTGGGAACGCTACGCCATGCTCAAGGCGCGCCCGGTCGCCGGCGATCTCGAGGCGGGTGGCGAGCTGCTCGGCAACCTGCGTCCTTTCGTCTACCGCCGGTATCTCGATTTCGGCGCCATCGAGTCGTTGCGCGAAATGAAGGGGCTGATCAACCGCGAGGTGAAACGTCGCGGCATGCAGGCCAACATCAAGCTTGGTCCTGGCGGTATTCGCGAAGTGGAGTTCGTGGTGCAGGCGTTTCAGCTGATCCGCGGCGGACGCGATACCGAGCTCCAGGTCACGTCGCTGCGTACCGCGCTGGCACGCCTGCCCGCGCTCGGCCTGTTGCCCCAGGCGATCGTCGACGAACTGGTTCCCGACTATGTGTTCCTGCGCGATCTCGAGCATGCGCTGCAAGCGCTGGAAGACCGCCAGACCCAGAGCCTGCCGGAAGATGACCTCGACCGCGAGCGTGTCGCCCTGGCCCTGAACATGGAGGATTGGCCGGCCGTCATGGCCCGGCTCGAAGAGGTGCGCGCCAGAGTCCGCCGCCACTTCGACGCGGTGATTGCCGACCCGGAAAATGACCTGGAAGAAGCCGGCGAGGAGAAGACGCCGGGCGACGTCTCGCTGGACGACTGGCGTACCTTGTGGCGCGACGAACTCGACGCCGACGAGGCGAAGGCCCTGCTGGCCGAGGCGGGCTTCAACGAGGTCGAGACGGCCCTGCGCCGCCTCTCGGATCTGCGCCAGTCACGCCAGGTGCAAACCATGCAGCGTATCGGCTACGACCGCCTGGAAGCGTTGATGCCGCTGCTGCTCGATGCCGTGGCGCAAAGCGATGCTCCCGATACCGCGCTGGAGCGGGTGCTGCCGCTGATCGAAGCCGTGTTGCGGCGCACCGCCTACCTGGCGCTGCTCCGCGAGAACCCCGAAGCCCTCAGTCACCTGATGGGGCTATGCAGCGCCAGCCCGTGGATCGCCGAACAGCTGGCCCGCTATCCGCTCCTGCTGGACGAACTGCTGACTCCGGACACCCTCTACACCCCGGCAGACAAGACGCGCCTGGCCGATGAATTGCGACAGGTTCTGGGGCGCATTCCCGAAGAGGACGAAGAGGCCCAGCTCGAGGCGCTGCGTGTGTTCAAGCACGCCCATGTGCTGCGAGTCGCCGCTTCGGACATTGCCGGTACCCGGCACCTGATGAAGGTGAGCGACTACCTCACCTATATCGCCGAGGTGTTGCTCCAGGCGGTGCTGAACATGGCCTGGCGCCACCTGGTGCGCAAGCACGGCCACCCCTTGCGTCGCGACGGCTCGCGCGCCGACGGCGAGGCCGAATTCCTGATCGTCGGCTATGGCAAGCTGGGCGGCATCGAGCTTGGCTACGGTTCCGATCTCGACCTGGTGTTCATGCACGATGCCGGCACTCACGGCGAGACCGACGGTGCGCGGCCCATCGATACGGCGGTGTTCTTCACCCGCCTGGGCCAGCGCATCATCCACCTGCTCACTGCGGTGACCCCGGCCGGCACGCTCTACGAGGTCGACATGCGTCTGCGTCCCTCGGGCAATGCCGGGCTGCTGGTCACCTCGCTGGATGCCTTCGGCGACTACCAGCGCCGCGAGGCCTGGACCTGGGAGCATCAGGCACTCGTGCGTGCCCGGGTGGTGGCGGGGCACCCGCGCCTGGCTGCGGCCTTCGAGGCTCAGCGGCGTGAAATCCTCGGGCGCGAGCGTGACCGCGAGGCGCTGCGGGAGGACGTGGTCAAGATGCGCCACAAGATGCGTGACCACCTGGGGGGCAAGAGTGAGGCGGGGCAGTTCGACCTCAAGCACGATCCCGGCGGCATGGTCGACATCGAGTTCCTGTGTCAGTACGCGGTGCTCTCCATGGGCCGCGAAACGCCGGAACTGCTGCAGTGGAGCGACAACATGCGCATCCTCGAGACGCTGGAAAGCACCGCACGTCTGCCGGCCGAAGAGTGCCAGCTGCTGCGCGAGGCCTACCTGGCCCTGCGTAGTGCAGCCCACCGAGCTTCGCTCACCCGCGAGGCGGCACGAGGGAGCGAGGTCGATTTCGAGGCCCACCGGCACACCGTAATCGCCGCCTGGCAGCGGCTGCTCGAACCCCAGGCGTAAGCCTGGGCAGTCAGATTCGAATCACCTGAGAGAACCGTCGATGAACAAGGTACTGGTACTGCACGGCCCCAACCTCAACCTGCTGGGAACGCGCCAGCCGGAGATCTATGGCCGCGAGACGCTGAACGACATCAACAATGCGCTCTACGAGAAGGCCGCCGTCAACGGCTGGGACATCAAGGCGCTGCAAAGCAATCACGAAGGGGGGCTGATCGACGCCATCCACGCCGCACGCGATGACGGTACCGCGGCGATCATCATCAACCCCGCCGCTTACACACACACCTCGGTGGCCATTCTCGATGCGCTCAATGCCTTCGAGGGCAAGGTGATCGAAGTGCACCTCTCCAACGTGCACAAGCGCGAAAGCTTCCGCCATCACTCCTACGTTTCGCTGCGCGCCGACGGCGTGATCGCCGGGCTCGGCAGCCAGGGCTACCTGGCGGCACTCGACGCGTTGATTCGCGGCGCCGAACGCGCCTGAACCTGCCCCCGCGGCCCGCGCGTGACGGCGGGCCGCTACCACCCTGGCTAGCGAATCGAGTCGTTCAGCTCGCCGTTTACCAGCAGGGTCTCGAGGGTGTCGAACAGGTGATTGTTTAACTCATCGAGCTGCTCGTCGCCCGGTGAGCGATTCCGTTCGAGATATTCGATGGCGGCCCTGTGCAGTTCCATCTGGTAGGCCAGGAAGGCCTCGTCGAACGCCTCACCGTCCAGCTCCCCCAGGGCTTCGTAGGCTTCGCTGTCATAAACCGCCGTGCTGTGTTGCTCGGGGGGCTCCTCGTGGCCATCGGCGGCGAGCAGCCACTCCTCGAGAATGCCGTGGTCGCGTTCCAGTGTGCTTCCCAACTGGGCCACCTCGTCGCTCTCGGCGCGATCCCGGGCCAGCTCGGCCAGCTCCGCCTGATGGGCATGCAGGGCGTACAGTGCCGTGCGCAACTCGTCGCGATCGATTTCCGCCCAGGCGGCATTAGCAATCAACCAGCAGGTCAAGCCCGCCGCGGCAACTATCGAGCCTGATGGAAAAAATCCTTTCATTAATTCCTCCTGTTTTAACTTTCGCTGCAAATTGAAACAAGTCAGACATTTGCATCAATAGCGGTTACTACCTACGGTAGTACAAGACGACACGCTATGGTGCCGGTTATGGATCAAACAATAGAAAAGCGCGGCAAGCCGCCCAAACCAGAAACGCCGCAAGAGAGCCGTGAAAAACGTCGGGAGCTGGCCGTTTTCCTCTTTCTGGCGGGAATTCTTTTTCCCATTCTGGCCGTCATCATCGTGGCCGGATATGGCTTTGCCGTGTGGATCGTGCAGATGTTTACCGGCCCACCCGGGCCGCCGGGATAGGCGATATTTCGCCAATTGCCAGGCATAAAATAACGACATAAACCGTGACGAAAATGCCAGTTCACCTGGCCGGTGGGGATTTCATCATGCCGCCTGTGGATCCTTCGCGTCGTGCGCTACTGAAAGGTCGCGTGCGTCACGAACCGGTACTCAGACCTCCTTGGTCCGCTCCAGAAGAGGCCTTCACGCAGCTCTGCACCCGCTGTGGCGAATGTGCCAGCGTCTGCGAAACTCAGATCATCGTTGCCGGAGACGGCGGCTTCCCCGAAGTGGATTTCACGCGGGGCGAATGCACCTTCTGTCAGGCCTGCGTCGAGGTCTGTCCGGAACCGATCTTCGACACCCGCGAGCAAGCATCCCCCTGGAATCACGTCGCTACCATCAGCGAAAGCTGCCTGGGGTTTCAGGGCGTCTACTGCAAGAGCTGTGGCGAAGTATGTGAGGTCGCCGCGATTCGTTTCACCTTCAATTCCATGCGTGTACCCGAACCCGAGGTCGATACCGACGCCTGCAATGGCTGCGGGGCCTGCGTGCAGCTGTGTCCGGTACAGGCGGTTGAAGTGAAGCGTGATGCCGCGACCGAGCTCAGGCTGAACGCCAGTTAGAACAAGGAACGAACATGGACGACAACGTGCACATTTCCAGCTTGGTGGCGCAGGTAAAGCCACAGTCGATCGATTCGATCAAGGCGCAGTGCAGCACCTGGGAGGGGGTGGAAATTCCTGCCGTGGACCCGGTCGGGAAACTCGTGGTGCTGCTGGAGCTGCCTTCGCAGCGCCACATCGTCGAGTTCATCGACTGGCTGCAGGGGCGTGAAGGCGTGATATCGGTAAGCATGGTTTACCACCATGTGGAATCCAGGTTGGCGTTGGAGCAGGAGGTGCAGGGCACATGAAGCTGACACGGCGTGATTTCATCAAGAATTCGGCGGTAGCCACGGCGACCACCGCGGCGGGCATGTCGACCGCAGCGCAGGCGCAGAACATCGTCACCGATGCTCAGCACACCCGGCTGCAGTGGTCCAAGGCGCCCTGCCGATTCTGCGGCGTGGGCTGCGGCGTCAACGTGGCGGTACGCGACAACCGGGTCGTGGCCACGCACGGCGACATGCAGTCGCCCGTGAACCGCGGCATCAACTGCATCAAGGGCTACTTCCTCTCGAAGATCATGTACGGCGAGGATCGGCTCACCCAGCCGCTGCTGCGCAAGACCAACGGCGAGTACGACAAGAACGGCGAATTCACCCCGGTCAGCTGGGACGAAGCCTTCGACGTCATGGCCGACAAGTACAAGGCTACCTTGCGCGAGAAGGGCCCCGGCGCCATCGGCATGTTCGGCTCGGGGCAGTGGACGATCTGGGAAGGCTACGTGGCCAACAAGCTGATGAAGGCCGGCTTTCGTTCCAACAACCTCGACCCCAATGCACGCCACTGCATGGCCTCGGCGGTGTTCGGTTTCATGCGTACCTTCGGCTCCGACGAGCCGATGGGCTGCTACGAGGACATCGAAGCGGCGGATGCCTTCGTGCTGTGGGGGGCCAACATGGCCGAGATGCACCCGATCCTGTGGACGCGCATTACCGACCGCCGGCTGTCGCATCCCCATGTCCGGGTCTCCGTGCTCTCCACCTTCGAGCATCGCTCCTTCGAGCTGGCCGACCAGCCGATCATCTTCACCCCCCAGGCCGACCTCGCCATCCTCAACTACATCCAGCGCTACATCATCGAGAACGACCGGGTGAACTGGGACTTCGTCAATGACCACGTGCGCTTCATGGAAGGCAATGTCGATATCGGCTACGGCCTGCGCCCCGAGCATCGCCTGGAGTTGGCGGCACACAACGCCAGCGACAGTGCCGGAGCGCGCAATATCGACTTCGATCGTTACCGCGAATTCCTGCAGCAGTACGACGCCGCGACGGTGACCGAACTCTCCGGCGTGCCCAAGCGACAGCTCGATGAGCTGGCCGAGCTCTATGCCGACCCCGACACCAAGGTGATGTCGTTCTGGACCATGGGCTTCAACCAGCACACCCGCGGGGTGTGGGCCAACCACATGATCTACAACATCCACCTGCTGACCGGGAAGATCTCGACGCCGGGCAACAGTCCCTTCTCGCTCACCGGGCAGCCCTCGGCCTGCGGCACCGCGCGCGAGGTGGGTACCTTCTCCCATCGTCTGCCGGCCGACATGGTGGTCACCAACGACAACCATCGGCGCTACGCCGAGGAGATATGGAGGGTGCCGGAAGGCACCATCCAGTCCCAGCCCGGTGCCCACGCCGTACTGCAGAACCGGATGCTCAAGGACGGCGATATCAACGTCTACTGGGTGCAGTGCAACAACAACGTGCAGGCGGCAGCCAACCTGGTGGAGGAGACCTATCCGGGCTATCGCAACCCCGACAACTTCATCATCGTCTCCGAGGCTTACCCCACCGTCACCGCCGAGGTGGCCGACCTGATCCTGCCGGCGGCGATGTGGGTGGAGAAGGAGGGCGCTTACGGCAACGCCGAGCGGCGCACCCAGTTCTGGCAGCAGATGGTCACGGCTCCCGGCGAGGCGCGCTCCGATCTGTGGCAGATGATGGAGTTCTCCAAGCGCTTCGACATCGAAGAGGTGTGGCCGGAAGAGATGCTCGATGCCAACCCGGAGTATCGCGGCAAGACCCTCTATGAAGTGCTCTTCCGTAATGGCCAGGTGGACGCTTTCGGTCTCGACGAGCTCAATACCGACTTCCCCAACGACGAGTCCCACCACTTCGGTTACTACGTGCAGAAGGGGCTGTTCGAGGAGTACGCCCGCTTCGGGCGCGGCAAGGGCAAGGATCTCGACACCTTCGACAGCTATCACCAGAGCCGCGGCAAGCTCTGGCCGGTGGTCGACGGCCAGGAGACCCGCTGGCGTTACAACGGCGACTACGATCCCTACGTGGAGGAGGGGCGCCAGTTCCAGTTCTATGCCCAGGCCGACGGGCGCGCCATCATCTATGCCGTGCCCTACGAGCCGCCCGCCGAGGCACCCAGCGAAGACTATCCGCTGTGGCTGGTGACCGGGCGCGTGCTCGAGCACTGGCACTCCGGCTCGATGACTCGACGGGTACCCGAGCTGCACCGGGCCTACCCGCAGGCGGTGGTCTACATGCATCCGCAGGATGCGCAACAGCTGGGCGTCAGACGCGGCAGTGAGGTGCGTATCGTCAGTCCACGGGGCGACATGCACACCCGGGTCGAGACGCGGGGCCGCAACCGTATGCCTCGCGGCGTGGTGTACGTGCCCTGGTTCGACGCCAGCCAGCTGATCAACAAGGTCACGCTGGATGCCACCGATCCCATCTCCAAGCAGACGGATTTCAAGAAATGCGCCTGCCGTATCGAGGCCGTCTAGGAGGCGAACATGCGACTGATCAGCATTACCTTCCTGTCCTGCATTGCCGCGTTCAGCCTGCTGGCCTTGCACAGCTTCGCTGCCGAAGGGGAGCTGGATGCACTGCGTGCCAACGTACCGCTGCTGGAGGAACCGACCCCGGAGCCGCTGTATCAGGCCGAGGACCGCAGCCGACGTCCGGCGCGTGAGTACCCGATGCAGCCGCCTACCATTCCGCACCGCATCGACAATTACCAGGTGGACCTCAACGCCAACCGCTGCATGGCCTGCCATGCGCGCACCCGCGTTGGTGAAACCCAGGCGATCATGGTCAGCGTCACCCACTACATGGATCGTGAGGGCAACTTCCTCGGCGACCTGTCGCCGCGGCGTTACTTCTGCATGCAGTGCCACGTGCCGCAGACCGACGCCCCCTCGCGGGTGGGCAATACCTTCGTGGACATGAGCGAACTCATCCGCGGTTCACGTCAGTCAAGCGAATAGGAGAGGACGCTATGTTCAGATGGATCGGCAACGTCCTCGGCACGTTCTGGCGGGTATTCCGCTCCCCCAGCGGCTACTTCAGCCTCGGCTTTCTCACCGTGGGCGGCTTCATCGGTGGCGTGCTGTTCTGGGGCGGCTTCAACACGGCGGTAGAGGCTACCAATACCGAGCAGTTCTGTATCAGCTGTCATGAGATGGAGGCCAACGTCTATCAGGAGATTCTGCCTACCATCCACTACACCAACCGTTCGGGCGTGCGCGCCGTGTGCTCCGATTGCCACGTGCCGCACAACTGGACCGACAAGATGGCGCGCAAGATGCAGGCCTCGAAGGAAGTGTGGGGGCACATCTTCGGCATCATCGACACCCGCGAGAAGTTTCTCGATCACCGCCTCGAAATGGCTTCTCGCGAATGGCGCCGGCTGGAGGCCAACGACTCGCTGGAGTGTCGCAACTGTCACGACGAGCAGTACATGGACTTCACCCGGCAGAGCCCACGTGCCGCCGCGGCTCATCAGCGCGGCCTGGTGGAAGGGGATGCGACCTGCATCACCTGTCACAAGGGCATCGCCCACGAGCTGCCCGACATGGCGGGCGTGCACGGCTGGGAATGAGCGGCTCGGTGCCGCAGGAGGAAGGACGATGAGCGATTACAAGGGAATGGGAGTGCTGTTGGCAACGCTTACCCTCGGCATGGCGACTTCGGCATTCGGTCAGGATCCGTTTCCCGAGCCGAGTACGGCGGCTCAGCCTGGCTCGGTGGCGGAGGAGGCGGAGATCGGCACCATCGAGGCACGCGAGGACGACCTCGGCGTTGCTCGCGACGATCCCGAGCAGGACATGCAAGGGACCGCAACGCGAGACGAGTCAATATCGGGAGATGGCGCAGGGGCGGAATCGGGACAGGACGGCGGTGAACGCCAGGGGGAGAGCAACGAATTCGACTCCCCCTACCGCGACCTGGAGCCGGAGGACCCTGGCCTCGAAGAGCCCCGCCAGCCGATTCGACCGGGCCAGATGGAGGAGGATCAGGAGCGGGAGCGGGATAGCCAGGAGTGACGCGAAGCTCAGAGTTGCTCCAGAGCCGCTTCCAGGCCATGCAGATCGCTGATCGTAACGGTGTCGTCAGGGAACGGAGAGGCCGTGCGATCAGCGATGACGCCAATGAAGCGGGTGCCGTTGGAGCGTGCGGCACGAAAGTCGTTGTACGAGTCGCCGATCATCACCGTCTCACCTGGGGCATGATCCCTGCGTGCAAGAAGGTTGCGTAGGCCGGTAACCTTGTCGGGCGGCGCACCGATGACCTCGGTAAAGTATGAGGCGAGCTTGCGCTTCTCGACGATGGCTTTGAGCTCAGCCTCGGGAGTAGCTGAGAGCAGATAGAATGGACACACACCGGCCCAACGCGAGAGAAACTCCACGGCTCCAGGAATCTCCGGTGCGTCGAGCAAACGCTGCTCGACGCTGGCCTTGAATCTTGCGCAGAGTTCCTGAACGCGCGCGTCACTGGGTGGTCGTCCGAAAATCTGCCCTTCGATGTGTCGAAACTTCACTTCCCGTGGCTGCCCCCCCTTGCGCCCCAGGTAGGCGCATACGGCCCGATACTGCGGCTCGGGTGCCTCGGCGTAGAGGTCGGCGAAGGCTTGGCGCTTGAGGGTGGCCGAGTCCAGCACCACGCCGTCAAAATCGAAAACCAGCGCGCGGTGGCGGGATGGGTCGGTCACACTCGCTCCTCTCGTCGCTCATCTCAATCGTCGGCGCGATGTAAGCTCGCGCCGGTGTTCAGCCTTTGCCGAGGCGTTTGGACAGCCAGCCTTTGAGCGGGGTGTTGCTCAGCAGCACTAGCATGATCACGCTGGTCAGGACGAGCGACAGCGGATTGGACACCAGGGCCAAAAGGAAGTCACCCCCTCGATCGCCCACCGATGACATGGCCTGACGATAGGACTCATCGAGCAAGGGGCCTAGTATCACCCCTAGAATGATGGGTCCCATCTGGAAGCCGAACACCTTGAGCCAGTAACCGAGGATGCCGAAGCCGAGCATCCAGTAGACCTCCATCATGTTGCTGTTGATGGAGTAGGTCCCGACCACGCAGAGCACCAGGATCAGCGGGATCAAAACAGCCTTTGGCACTTCGACGATCTTCGAGAAAATCTTGATCCCGGTGAGCCCGAAGACCAGCAAGAAGATGTTCGCCAAGGCCAAATTCCCTACGGTGAACCAGAAGATGTGCGGGGTCTCGATCATGAGCATGGGCCCGGGGTTGAGACCGTGGATGACCAGCGCCCCGATGATTACAGCGGTAACCGCATCGCCCGGCATGCCCAGCGTCAGCATCGGGACATAGGCACCGCCTACCGCAGCATTGTTGGCCGTTTCCGGCGCCACCAGGCCTTCGTAGGCTCCCTCGCCGAATGGGCGGGTCGGGTTCTTTACGCTGCGCTTGGCGTGGTCGTAGGCGAATAGCGATGCGATGTCTCCGCCGGTACCCGGTAAAGCGCCGACGATGACCCCTATCACCGAGGTGCGTACCGATAGCGGCAGGAATTTCAGCACCATGCTCAAGGGTGGGACGATCTTGTCGACCTTCTGCTTGACCGGCACCTTGGCCAGGTTGTGCAGCTGGTAGAGAGCTTCGGCTACACCGAATAGCCCGATCATCACTACGACGTAGTGTATACCGCCGAGCAGCTCCATCTGTCCCAATGTAAGGCGTGGCTGGGCGGTAACCATGTCCATCCCCACCAGGCCGATGATGCCACCAAGCGCCACCGAAAAGATGCCGCGTGATAGCGACTTGCCCGACAGTGAGCTGACCAGCAACAGACCGAGTACGGCAATCAGGAAATAATCCCTGGGGGCGAACTGGAGCGCCAACCCGGAGAGATAGGGAGCAGTGCCGGCCAGTACCAGCACGCCGATGAGTCCACCGATCACCGACATGACGGTGCTCAGGCCGATGGCGCGCCCCGCTTCGCCCCGCTGAGCCAGAGGATAGCCGTCGAAGGCGGTGGTGACGGCCGAGGGGGCACCGGGAATGTTTAGCAGGATGGCGGTACGTGAGCCACCGTAGACGCCGCCTACATAGATGCCCACCATCAGTGCCAGCGCATTGTCGATGTGCCAGGAGAAGGTGAAGGAGATCAGGATCGATACCGCCATGGTCACCGAGAGCCCCGGGATGGCGCCGATATAGATGCCGGCCAGAACGCCGAGGGCGGTCAGGCCGAGCAGGCCAGGATTTAGCCAGGCCATTAGCAGGAAGGAAAGCGTGTCACTCATCGAGGGCCTCGAGGGTCAGGGAAGGTAGACGCGGAAGACCACGGTGAAAAGGACGTAAATGACCGCAATGGCAGCGGTCGTGATAACGAGCGAGCTCACCACTCTGCCCTGACGGAAATAGATGAACATCGCGGCCAAAAAGAGAAACGTGCTGACGTAGAAGCTCGCCCAGACGATGGCAGCCAGGTAGAGGATCGAGACGATGGAAAAGACCACGATATGCGGACGGAAGTGGTCCTGCAGAAACACCTGGAATTCATGCATAGCGCTCCTGATGTTTCCGTCGCGACGCTTGTAGCGGTGGCTGACCAGTATGGCCAGGGACGAAGCCAGCATGACAAACGCCAAGCCCATCGGAAAGGAACCGGCCGAGTTGAGCCGAAGCCCGCCGTCGATACGATAGGCTTCGATCAGCACACCGATGCTCAGCAACAGGAGCAGCCAGTCGAAAACCTTCTCACCGGCCTGTACGCGTTCGATTTTCTTGCTCATCACAGACTCCAAGGGGGGCGGCGGTGCCGCCCCCCTGCGCCATGGGGCGTGTTACGGCCGCGGAATGCCCAGTGCTTCGGGCGTGGCTTCCAGCGCCTCGGCATCGGCTTCGTACATGGACCAGGCAGTAACCGACTGCCAGTTGCTGAGATACTGCTGGGCTTCCTCGCCGCGCAGATTCAGCGGTTCGGCACCGAAGTTTTGCAGGAACTGGGTGAATTCGTCCGTGCCTACCGCCTGCTCGAAAGCATCCTCGAGGGTTGCCTTGATATCGTCCGGGGTGTCTGGGTGCACGAAGACGCCCCAGAACGGCCCCCACGGTAGAAAGCTCTCGATATCGGGCAGGGCATCAACGATCGGCGGGACTCCGGGCAATGCCTCGATCTCTTCAGCGGTGAGAATGGCCAGCCCTTTCAGCTTGCCGCCCCGGATCTGCTCGCCGGCAGCTGCCAGGCTCAACGGCATGAAGTCGATGTGGCCCCCCAACATGGCTGTGATGCCGGGGCCGTCACCACCGAAGGTGACAGTGCGAACGTCGAGTTCGTCAACCGCGTTGATCATGGCATGAACCGTGCTCGGCAAGCCGCCGGCACCGGTCCCGCCCATACGCAGCTCGTTTGGATTCTCCTGTGCATGTTCGAGCAGCTCGGAGAAGCTCTCGAAGGGACTGTCTTCGGGAGCGGCGATCACTACCAGGCCCTGGCCGATGATATTTACGGTATGCATGTCATCATAAGTGAAGTCGGCCAGGCCCATCAGCGGGTAGAGCTGCGGGTTCTCGGCGCCGAAGAGCATGTTGTAGCCGTCCGCACGCTGGCGCATGACGTGGTTCATGCCAATCACACCGGTACCGCCCGGGCGATTGGTTAGTACGATCGTGGTGTCCAGAATTTCTTCAACGTGGGGAGTCAGGCTGCGTACCACGTTGTCGGTAGCGCCGCCGGCGCCCCATTGAATAGTGCCCTGAATGTTTCGCTGGGGATAATCGGCCAGAGCGCTGCTGGCGACAGCCAAAGAGCCGAGGGTGACGGCTAGGGATGCAAATAGTGGCTTGAACATGGAATCCTCCGGGGTGGTTGTTGTGCATGCCGCTTATCGGCGACCTCCTGTCTCGGCAGGAGTGAACATGTGTTCGGCTTGCGAACGCTAGTGCTTTTAGCGAACACTAGAACTCCCTTCCAATAGTGTCAATGCTTGAGGAAGTTTCTGCGACGAAGGTTGAATGCTGCCTGATGCTGCCCATGCCGGTCATAGAGTAGGCAGGGCCACAATGCCAAGGCTAGTGGTGCAGGTTCATCGAGCGCATTGCCAGGATGGTGAAGTGCTCAGATATTGCGAACTAAAGAACGCTATGCGAACATTGAAACCTAGTTCTATTTTCCCTTGCAGGTAAGGGGAGCGACGAGCCAACCAAAAGGCTGACCATTGCTGTCAGGCGGTGGGGCCGGGAGAGGTAGAGGATGCGTGCCATTGCCACGGTCTGCTTGAGCGGCGACCTAAGGACGAAACTTGAAGCCATCGCTCGGGCGGGCTTCGAGGGAGTGGAAATCTTCGAGAATGACCTGCTCTCCTTCGACGGGTCGCCTGAGGAGGTGCGCCAGCTCTGCGAGCGTCTGGGGTTGGCTATCGTGGCCTTCCAGCCGTTCCGCGACTTCGAGGCCATGCCCGAGCCGCAGCGCAGCCGCAACCTGCAGCGGGCCGAGCGCAAGTTCGACCTGATGGAGCAGCTCGGCACCGATTTCATGCTCGTCTGCAGCAATGTATCGCCCCAGGCCAGTGACGATATGGAACAGGCCGTGAATGACCTGCGTGAGCTGGCCGAGCGGGCGGCCAGGCGAAATCTGCGCATTGGCTTCGAGGCGTTGGCCTGGGGACGCCATATCTCCGACTACCGCGATGCCTGGGAAGTGGTGCGGCGCGCCGACCACCCCAACCTCGGCGTGGTACTCGACAGCTTCCACATCCTTTCGCGCGGCCACGACCTCTCCACGATTGCCAAAATTCCCAGAGAGAAGATCTTCTTCGTTCAATTGGCCGACGCGCCGCTGCTCGAAATGGACGTCCTCCAGTGGAGTCGCCATTTCCGCTGTTTTCCCGGCCAGGGGCGCCTGCCGCTACAGGCATTCATGGCGGCGTTGAACAAGGCGGGATATGACGGCCCCTTGTCGCTCGAAATTTTCAGCGATGCCTTCCGTGCCGCACCCGCCGACATCACTGCGCTGGATGGGCTGCGCTCGCTGATCTGGCTCGAGCACCTGGACCGGCACGGGCCTGCGGGCACCGTGCCTCAGGCACCGAACTACCACGGTGTGCATTTCATCGAGTTCACCCTCGACGAAGAGAGCGCCGCTCCCTTGGGCGAGTTCATCGATGCGCTGGGCTTTCGCCATGTGGGGCGTCACCGTTCCAAGAACGTGGAACTGTGGAAACAGGGCGAGATCCACCTGGTGCTCAATTTCGAGACCGACAGTTTTGCTCATACCTTTCGTCTTCTGCACGGCACCTCGGTGTGTGCCGTGGGCTTCCGGGTCGACGATGTGCAGTTGGCCCTGGAGCGGGCGCGCGCCTTCAAGGCACCGCTGTTCCGAAGTCAGGTAAGCGAAGGCGAGATGGAGATCCCCGCGATACGTGGCGTCGAAGGCAGCCTGATCTACCTGGTCGACGAGTCGGCGGCAGACGATCTGCAGTGGCGCACCGACTTCGAGCTGTTCGACCAGAAAAGCCGGAACGAGGCGGGGATGGTTCGCATCGACCATCTCTCCTATGTTCTGCCGGCCACCCAATTGCTGAGCTGGCAGCTTTTCTATCGCACCGTATTCGGCTTCGCCGCCGAAGCCGAGAATGAAATCGTCGACCCGCACGGCATGATGGTCAGCCAGGCGGTAGTGAGCCCAGACCGTAGCATTCGCCTGCCGCTCACCGTCTCCCAGGCTCAGGAGACCCAGCCTGGGCGCTTCCTCAGCGAGTTTCGCGGCGGTGTGCAGCAGATCGCCTTTGAGAGCAACGATCTTATCGCCACCGTCGACGAACTGCTGGCGCGTGGATTGCCACTGCTGCGGATACCGCGCAACTACTACGACGACCTCGAAGCACGCTTCGAGGTCGACCCGGCACTGCTCGAGGCCATGCGCTCCCGCAACATCCTGTTCGATCGCAATGAAGAGGGCGATTTTCTCCACGTCTATACCGAGACCTTCTCGGGGCGCTTCTTCTTCGAGATCGTCGAGCGCCGCGGTCGCTATCAGAAATTCGGTGAAGCCAATGCGGGCATACGTCTCGCGGCCCAAGCGAAGTCCGGTTGAACGCACGCCCAGCGTTCAAGAGAGGAGAAAAGTATGAAACTCGGATTGATCGGCAAGGCCATCATGAACTCCAGCTCGCCGGACCTGCACGTGCGGCTTGGTAGGCTGACCGGCATTGCCACCACTTACGACCTGTTCGATGCCAACGAACAGTCCATCGCTTCGCTGGAGAGCCAGGTACGAAAGGTGATGGCTGAGGGATACCGGGGCGTCAACGTCACCTACCCCTGGAAGGAAGACGCCGTGCGCCTGGCCGATCATGCCAGCGAGGGCGCGCGGATGGTGGGTGCTGCCAATACTCTGGTCTTCGAGGCGGATGGAATTTTTGCCGATAATACTGACTTCACCGGCTTCATCAGCGGCTTTCGCGCCACGTTGGGCCAGCGTCACCCCGGGCGCGTCCTGGTGCTCGGCACCGGCGGCGTGGGCAAGGCGGTGGCCTTTGGCCTGGGCCGGCTCGGCGCATCGGAGGTGGTGCTGATGGACCTGGACCCGGCCAAATCGAAACGGCTGGCCGAGGAGCTAAAGGCCCAAGGCTTCGATGCCTCCATCATCATGCCCGAGCAGCTGGCCGAGACGGTGCCGGCCTGTAACGGCCTGGTGAACTGTACGCCCATCGGTCACGAGAAGAGCCCTGGCTGCCCGCTGCCCAAGGCGCTGGTGGCGGCGCACCACTGGATCTTCGATGCCGTCTACGTGCCGGCAGTCACCGAGTTCGTCGCCGCCGCCAAGGCGGCCGGTGCCGAGGTGATGAGCGGTGTGGGCCTGTTCGTGTTCCAGGGTGTCGACGCCTTCAAGCGGTTTTGCGAGGACGACGGCAAGCGCGACGCTGTGGATGCGCAGGCCACTACTCTCTACACCCACTACCGTCGTGAGCTTCTGAGAGAGTCCTGAGGTGCCGGCCGCAAGCACCGGCACTCAGCGTTTGCGGGTGGCCAGGAAGATGCCCGCACCGATGATCAGCACGGCACCCAGGTAGGTCTCCAACAGAGGCACGTCGCTGAACACCAGATAGCCCGACACTGTGGCCCAGACGATCTGTAGATAAAGGAAGGGCGACACCAGCGATGCCGGGGCGCAGCGCATGGCCATGATCAGGGCGAGTTGGCTGACGGCCCCCAGGGCTCCGACCACCAAGAACAGCGGGACGTCGCCGCCGGCGATGGGCGTCCAGAAGAACGGCACCACCACGGAGCTGACCATGGCGCCGGCCAATCCTGCATAAAATAGCGACGCCAACGGGTGGTCGTTACGCCCGAAGCGTCGTGTGGCCAGTTGATAGAGCGCAAAACAGAGCGCCATGCCGAAGGGCAGCAGGGCGGCGGGCTGGGCACGCCAGTCGACGGGCCCCACCGCAATCACCACGCCGACGAAACCGGCCGCCACCGCTGCGCCCCGAGCCAAGGTCACACGCTCGCCCAGGAGCGGAATGGCCAGCAGGGTGACCAGCAGCGGCGAGCTGAAATTGATCACATAGACCTGCAGTAGCGGCAGCTCACGAAAGGCCAGAAAGGCGAAGGTACTGGCGGCTAGCAACAGCAAGCCGCGCACGAACTGCCCCGGGAGCGATTCGACGGACGCCATTATCACTCGGCAACGAGGCCAGCCCAGCATCAGCAGGTAGCCCCCCAGCACCAGCATGTGGCCGGCATAGCGGGCCCAGACCACCTGTACCGGCGAGTAGCTTTGGGTGAGCCACTTGACCCCGGTGTCGAGCAGCGTGAACAACAGACCGGCCCCCAGCATGAAGGCAATGCCCAGCAGCGGACGGTCTGCAGTCCCGGTAGCGGCGGTGGTCGTCATGGCCTTGAGTATCTCTTTAAAAAGCTTAATGGTAGCAGGCTAACGGATAGCCTTCGCAGGGGCGTGCTCTCGATGAATTTAGAACTATGTTCCAGTTTTTTCAATAGCAGGCAAATAAACTGTCGGACGGAGCGGGCATGGACGGCATTCTCAGCCGAGAGGCAGCAAGCCGAACGCCTTCATCAGCCCGATGGCCAGACTGAGGCTGAAGAAGGCAGCCAAGGTGGCCACCATGAGAGTGGCGGCGCTGACCCCCGCCATTTCGTAGCGTTGCCCCAACAAGGGAAAGACGCTGATCATGGGGGCGCAGGCAAACAACAGGGCACCGGCCAGCAGCATGGGATCCACCTCGGGCATCAGCAGGAAGATAGCGAGCACCGCAAGCGGATGGAGCAGCAGCTTGCCGGCCACGATCTGCCCCACGTCGCTCATCATGCCGCGTACCTGAAGACCGAAAAGCGTGCCGCCGATGACGAACAGCGCTGCGGGGCCGGAAGCGTTGGCCAGCATATCGACGGCTTGCGCCAGTGGCCGGGGCAGGGTGGTTTCGGTCACCGCCAGCAGCAGACCCAGCGCCAGGCCCAGCAGGATGGGGTTGCGCACCAAGCGCATGAGCGTTTTACGTGCTGCGGTGCCAATGCCGGCACCGCGCTGACGGCCTACTTCAGCAAGGATTAGAGCCATGGGGATGATCAGTAGATTCTCGATCAGCATGTTCAGCGCCAGGAAAACGGCCGCTGGGGAGGCCCCCAACACCATGGCCGCGACCGGAAAACCGATGAAGCCGCTGTTGGAAGCAGACATGCCCAAGGCGTGGATGGCTCCCTCGCTGAGCGGCTTGCGCTGCAGGCCGAGAGTCAGCAGCAGGGCGAAGGCAAATACCGCCAGCGAGCCGAGGCCGTAGGCAAGCAGGTAGTGAGGTTGCAAGACCTCGTCGAGAGGATTCTGGGTCAGGGCGCGGATCACCAGCGCCGGCAGGGCGAAATAGAGCACGAAGGTGGCCACGCCCTGCATCTGCTCCCGGTTCACCAGTCGAGTTCCCATGGCCAGGTAGCCGGCACCGATCAACAGGAAGATCGGCGTGGTGATGGCGAGTATCTCCAGCATGGGGCCTCCTTGCCGCGGCGAGTGCGAGCGGGCCGAGGCACATGCCCGGCTCGCTCACGAAACCAACGCAGTGCGTCAGGTGAAGAGTTGCGAGGTGGGCGTGGCCTGCGAGAGCTCCTGGGCGGCGGTTACCAGCGCTTGTCCCAGTTCCTTCACCCGCTCGGCGTCGAGCCGCACGCTGGGCCCGGCAATGCTGAGGACGCCTTGGGGATGCCCATCCAGGGGGTGGCGTACCAAGGCCGCCATGGCAGCGGTGCCGGGACCCATGCTGTCGTGGGTCCAGCTGTATCCCCGCTCGCGGGTTTGGCGCAGGTGGTCGAGCAGTGCCTCTTTGGTACGTGGCGCATTGGGCCCCAGCGGGTGATCGGTTTCCATACCCTGGGTATCCACCAGCGCTAGGGCCTGCTCGTCGCTGAGCGCGGCCAGCCAGGCGTGACCGCTGGCGGTGCAGAACAGCGGTGCCTCCTTGCCCATGTCGGGGTCATAGCGCAGGCCGCTGCGTGCTCCTTGGGCCTTGGCAATCCAGGTCAATCGGTTGCCCTCGATTATCGAAAGGCGCACCAGCTCGCCGCTCTGCTCGGCCAGGCGGTCGAGGATGGGTTGTACGATATCGCTGGCACCGGTGCTGGAGAGATAGCGAAAGCTCAGGGCCACCAGGCGGGTAGTAAGCTGATAGCGTTGACTGGCAGCGTCCTGACGTACGTGGCCGAGGCGGATCAACTCGTGGCAGATGCGATGGGCGGCACTCTTGGGAATGCCCAGACGCTCTGCGATGACCAGCAGCGGCAAGCCATTGGCATCTTCTGAGAGGGCTTCAAGCACGCCCAGGGTGCGTTCGATCAGGCTGCCCGCCATGGAAAATCTCGCTTGGCAAAATTACTATTTTAGAACGGTGTTCAAGAAAATTCATTCGCCGTTTCGTCAACTGACCGTCGTGCGAATCTCGCGTGCCTTCTGCTGCAACAGCGGCAGGTACTCTTTCATCAGAGTGTCGAGATCGATGCGTGCGGCGTTGGTGCTGATGTTGATGGCGCCCAGCAGCTTGCCGTTGGCGTCGAAGGCCGGCACCGCCAGCGAACGCAGCCCGGAATCCAGCTCCTGATCGGCAATGGCGTAGCCCTGCTGGCGCACCTTGAGAATGCACTTCTTCAACTGCGCCTTGTCGGTCACGGTCTTGTCGGTGTAGCGCTCAAGCGTCACCCGCTCGAGAAAGGCATCCAGCTCGGCGTCGGGAAGCTGGGCCAGCAGCGCTCGCCCCATGGAGGTGTGGGCGGCGGGCAGCCGGGTGCCGACCGAAAGCGTAATGGCCATCAGCCGGTGGCGGGCGGAGGAGCGCGCCACGTAGGTGACCTCGTCGCCGTCGAGCACCCCAAGGGAGGAAGATTCGCCGCTCTCGGCGGTAATGTCCTCCAGCACCTGCTGGATCACGCTACGGTAGTTGTTGGCGGAGAGAAACGCGTAGCCGAGCTGCAATACCCGCGGTGCCAGCTCGAAGTTGCGACCCTGCTTGCGTACGTAGCCAAGGGCATGCAGTGTGAGCAGGAAGCGCCGGGCGCGGGCGCGGTTCATACCGGTGCGCGCCGCCACCTCGCTCAGCGTCATGCGCGGGTGCGCCTCGTTGAAGGCCAGAATGACCTCCAGGCCGCTTGCCAGGGCGGTGACGAAGTCGCGGTCGTCTGGGCTGAGAACCTCTTCCTCTGGTGTCATTGTCGTTCCGTTATCGTGAGTTGCTCCCGAGTAGCACCCAATCTAGCATAGTGTTCGAATCACGAACACTTGTTCGACTTTGGGCTAAGCCGGGAGTCCGAGTCTTTATTCGAGGGAGACATGATATGTCCGACGCTCTGCTTCAGCATCCTTTCATGAGCCAAACCGCACTGACGGAGTGCGACGGCCAGGCCATGGTGTCGGGCATGCTGGCCTTCGAGTTCGCCCTGGCCGAAGTGCAGGAGTCCCGAGCGCTTTTACCCGAGGGAACGGCGGAGCAAATGCGTCATGCGCTCGCCGGGCACGCTTTCGACATCGCGGCCATTGGCGCCGGCGTGGCCAGCGGCGGCAACGCGGCGATCCCCTTCGTCAAACAGGCCCGCGCGGCATTGCCCGCTGAGCTGCAGAGTCATTTTCATCTGGGGGCGACCAGCCAAGACGTGATCGACTCGGCGCTGATGCTGCTGGTCAAGCCGCGTTTGACGGCACTGAATGCGCTGCTGCTGCGCTGTCGTACCGCTGCGGTCGCGCTGATGCAGGCCCACGAGGCCACGGTGATGGTGGGGCGCACCCTGATGCAGCAGGCGCTGCCGATCACCTTCGGAGTCAAGGTGGCGCACTGGGCCATCGGGCTCGAGCAGGCCCGTCGTCGCCTGTCCCAGATTGAGCTGCCGGTTCAGTTCGGCGGCGCCGTGGGCGTCCACTCCGGTTTGGACGAACCGGGCCTGGACGGGCTTGGGCTCGAGATCATGGATGAGCTGGCGGCGCGGCTCGGTCTGAGCGTCCCGGTGCTCCCCTGGCACACCGACCGCCAGCCGATTCATGCATTGGCCACGGCGCTGGATGCCGTGGCCGGGGCGGCCGAAAAGCTGGCGCTGGATGTCGCGCTGCTGACCCAGACGGAGGTGGGCGAAGTGAGCGAGCCCGGCGGCGAAGGCATGGGGGAGTCCTCCTCCATGCCGCACAAGCGCAACCCGGTGCGCTGCGCACTGATTCGCGCTGCAGCGCGTCAGGTCCATGGACATGCCTCGGTCATTCTGAACGCCCACGCCCAGCCGCTTGAACGCGGTCTGGGCGAGTGGCACGCCGAGTGGACGCCGCTGATCGACGGCGCCCTGCTGGTGGAGGGGGCGCTGGAACAGGCCGCCGTGCTGCTCGAAGGCCTCGAGGTGCACCCCGAGGCCATGCGCCGCAACCTGTCGGCCACCGGCGGCGGCATCATGGCGGAGCCGGTGTCGCGCCTGCTGGCGCCAACGCTGGGTCAGCAGGGGGCCAAGCGCATCAGCGCCGAGGCGGCCGAAACGGCTCGCCTGCAGCGGATCGAATACGCCGAGGCGCTGCAGGTCCACCCCGAGCTGCTGGGGCGGGTGGATGCGGAGGCCCTGCGTCAGGCGACCGACCCTTCCTTATACCTTGGTAGCGGTCGGGCCCAGGTGCGGCGCGCCGTTGCCTGGCTTCAACACGAATAATCCCCTGAAAACCCATCGCTTTCATTGAACCCAACGAGGGGTGGCCTGGCTGCCCCTCGTTTTTTTCGGCGTCGACAATTTGACGACCGAGAGGCTTGGCGGTAACTTGTTCGCATCACAAAACAAAGTTCGTTATTCGAACTTTAACCAGAGCGCCCAGGAGAACACCATGGCCGAATTCCTGAGCCTCCGTGACGCGGTGGCCCGCTACGTCAAAGACGGTGCCACCGTGGCCATGGAGGGCTTCACTCATCTGATTCCTTTCGCCGCCGGTCACGAAGTGATCCGCCAGAAGAAGCGTGACCTGACCCTGATCCGCATGACCCCGGACCTGATCTACGACCAGATGATCGGGGCCGGCTGTGCCAAGAAGGTGATCTTCTCCTGGGGCGGCAACCCCGGCGTGGGCTCGCTGCACCGTCTGCGCGACGCGGTGGAGAAGGGCTGGCCGCACAAGGTCGAGATTCTCGAGCACAGCCACGCCGCCATGGCCTGCGCCTTCGAGGCCGGTGCCGCCGGGCTGCCGCTGGCCGTACTGCGCGGCTACGTGGGCAGCGAGCTGCCCAGCGTCAACGACCAGATCAAGTTCATCGAGTGCCCGTTCACCGGCGAACGCCTGGCGGCGGTGCCTTCGGTGCGCCCGGACGTCTCCATCGTTCACGCACAGAAGGCCGACCGCGCCGGCAACGTGCTGGTGGAAGGCATCGTCGGCGTGCAGAAGGAAGCCGTGCTAGCGGCGAAGCAGAGCATCGTCACGGTGGAGGAGATCGTCGATGACCTGCGTAGCGAGGCCGACTATCACCCCAACGCCTGCATCATCCCGGGCTGGGCCATCAGCGCCGTTGCCGTGGCCGAGAAGGGCTCGCTGCCCTCCTATGCCCACGGCTACTATCCGCGCAACAACGCCTTCTATAAGGAGTGGGATGGCATCGCCCGCGACCGCGACACCTTCACCCGGTGGATCGAAGAGAACATCATGAATGCAGGGGGGAACGCCTGATGAGCCTCGACTACACCTCGGCGGAAATGATGACCGTTACCGCGGCGCGTGCCCTGGAGAACGGCATGACCTGCTTCGTCGGCATCGGTTTGCCCAGCGAGGCGGCCAACCTGGCGCGCCTGACCCACGCTCCCGACGTGGTGCTGATCTACGAATCCGGCACCCTGCAGACAAAACCCGACGTGCTGCCGCTCTCCATCGGCGACGGCGAGCTGGCCGAGACGGCGCTGACCACCGTTTCGGTGCCAGAGATGTTCCGCTACTGGCTGCAAGGCGGCAAGGTCGACGTGGGCTTCCTCGGCACCGCGCAGATCGACCGCTACTGCAACCTCAATACCACCCTGATCGGCGACTACCGCGAGCCCAAGGTGCGCCTGCCGGGCGGCGGCGGTGCGCCGGAGATCGCCACCAACGCCGGCGAGGTCTTCATCACCCTGAAGCACTCCAAGCGTGCCTTCGTGAAGGACGTGGACTTCATCACCACGCTGGGCTTCGGCCGTGACGGCAAGGGCCGCGACGGCGTGCCCAACATCGGCAAGGGGCCCACGCGGGTCATCACCGACCTGTGCGTGATGAAGCCCGACCCCGAGACCCGGGAGCTGGTGGTGGTTTCGTTGCACCCGGGCGTGAGCCGCGAAGAGGTGATCGAGGCCACCGGCTGGGAAATTCGCTTCGCCGACACCCTCGAGGCCACGCCGGAGCCGAGCGCCAACGAACTCGAGATCCTGCGTGAATTGAAGGCTCGCACCGAGCGCGCTCATAGCGTTCAGTAAGCCGAACAGGAGAGTCCCATGACCGACGTATTCCTTTGCCACCCGCGGCGCACGGCCATCGGCCGCTTCGGCGGCACCCTGGCAAGCGTGCGCCCCGACGACTTCGCCGCCACCATCTTCAAGGCGGTGCTGAATGATGCGCCGGATCTCGACCCGGCCGCCATCGAAGAGGTCTTCATGGGCTGCGCCAACCAGGCCGGCGAGGACAACCGCAACGTGGCGCGCATGTCGGCGCTGCTGGCGGGCCTGCCCACCTCGGTGCCCGGCACCACCATGAACCGCCTGTGCGGCTCCGGCATGGACGCGGTGGGCACCGCCTTCCGCGCCATCAAGGCCGGCGAGATGGAGCTGGCCCTGGCCGGCGGCGTGGAGTCCATGTCCCGCGCGCCCTATGTGCTGGGCAAGGCCGACGGCGCCTTTTCTCGCGGCCAGAAGATCGAGGACACCACCATCGGCTGGCGCTTCGTCAATCCGCTGATGAAGAAGGCCTACGGTATCGACTCCATGCCGGAGACCGCCGAGAACGTCGCCGAGCAGTTCAATATCTCCCGCGAGGATCAGGACGCCTTCGCACTGCGCTCCCAGCAAAAGACCGCCGCCGCCCAAAAGGCGGGCCGCTTCGCCATCGAGATCACGCCGATCGAGATTCCCCGGCGCAAGCAGGAGCCGCTGGTGTTCGATACCGACGAGCACCCGCGGGAGACCACCCTGGATAAGCTGGCCGGCCTGCCGACGCCCTTCCGCGAGGGCGGCAGCATCACCGCGGGCAACGCCTCCGGCGTCAACGACGGCGCCGCCGCCATGCTAGTGGCCAGCCAGGCCGCGGTGGAGCAGCAGGGCCTCAAGCCCATGGCCAGGATCATCGGCATGGCCACAGCCGGCGTCGAGCCGCGCATCATGGGCTACGGCCCGGTGCCGGCGGTGCGCAAGCTGCTCGAGCGCACCGGCGTTACCATGGACGAGATCGACGTGTTCGAGTTCAACGAGGCCTTCGCCGCCCAGGCGCTGGCCTGCACGCGGGACCTGGGACTCGCCGACGACGACCCGCGGGTCAACCCCAACGGCGGCGCCATTGCCCTGGGCCACCCGCTGGGTATGTCCGGCGCGCGCCTGCTGCTCACCGCCGCTCACGAGCTGCAGCGCACCGGCAAGCGCTACGCGCTGTGCACCATGTGCGTAGGCGTGGGGCAGGGTATCGCTACCCTGATTGAGCGCACTTAAGCGAGACTGAAAGTATGAACCGAGGCCGGTGGTGATGAACTGCCGGCTTTTCCCGTTGCACTGCAGGGAGAAGGAACATGGCATTTCTGAACGTCGACGGCCGCAGCGTCGCCTATCGCCTGCTCGGCCCCGAGGCGCTGCCGCTGGTGGTGCTGGCGCATCCGCTGGGCATGAGCCAGGCGGTATGGGACGACCTGCTGCTGGCGCTGCTGCCGCGCTACCGCGTGCTGACCTGGGACCTGCCGGGCCACGGTGCCAGCCAGGCCTGGCCGGAGGCGGGTGGCGAAATCACTCCGGCGGCGCTGGCCCGCGAGGCGCTGGTGCTGGCCGAGCATGCCGGGGCGTCGCAGTTTCACTTCGTCGGCACCTCCATCGGCGGCGTAGTCGGCCAGCAGTTGATCAGTGAGCACGCCCAGTGCCTGCTCTCGGCCACCCTGACCAACACCGGCGCGGTGATCGGCACCGCCGAACTGTGGTCCACCCGCGCCGGGCGTGTGCGCAGCGAAGGCCTGGCGGCCATGTCCGGCGAGATCGTGCCGCGCTGGTTCGCGCCGGCCTGCTTCGAGGCCGAACCGGCGCTCAAGGACGGCTGGTGTACCCAGATGGGCCGCAGCGACGACGAATCCTATGCGCGCCTGTGCGAAATGCTCGGCAGCCATGCCTTTAGCGGCAAGCTCTCCGGCCCGCTTGCTGAGCATCCGGGCCTCAAGGTGCAGCTGCTCGGCGGCAGTGAAGATCTCGCCACGCCACCGGCCACCCTGGAGGCGCTGGCCGCCGAACTCGACGGCGCCCCGCTCGAGATTCTACAAGGTGTCGGCCACGTGCCCTCAGTGGAGCGCCCGGGGCTCTTTGCCGAGAAGTTGCTGGCCTTCCTGGCGCCGGTGCTGGGCGACGTGGGAGCCAACGGCGTGGACTACGCCACCGGCCTTGCCACCCGTAAGCAGGTGCTCGGCGAGGCGCACGTCGCCCGTTCCACCGAAAACGCCAACAGTCTCGATGCGCCGTTCCAGCAGATGATCACCCGGCTGGCCTGGGGCGAGCTGTGGAGCAACGACGACCTGACCCGCCGCGAGCGCAGCCTGATCACCACCGGCATCCTCGCCGCCCTGGGCCGCGAGGAGCTCACGCTGCACCTCAAGACCGCCAAGCGCATCGGTCTCTCCGAGGCCGAGCTGCGACAGGTACTGATGCACGTGGCGATCTACGCCGGCGTGCCGGCAGCGAACCATGCGTTTGCACTTGCCAAGGAGCTGGGCTGGGGCGGGGAGATTGACTAGCTGTTTTGCTCGCGATACGACTCAGCGCTGGTCTGGGTACGCCTGAGCCGGGCGGCTCGCCGCTTACATGGTGCTGGTGTATCGTCTGAGCGACATTCGGCGATGATCGGCATCGTGATGATGAGGAACCCCCATGCTCAACGCCCGTATCAAGCTGCGCCATCTGCAGGCCTTCCTCGAAGTGGCCCGCCAGCGCAGCTTCGCCCGGGCCGCCGAGCGCCTGGCCATCACCCAGCCGGGCATTTCCAAGACCATTCGCGAGCTTGAAGAGAGCCTCGCTGCGTCGCTGTTCGAGCGCACGCCCCAGGGCGTGGCGCTGACCCAGGCGGGCCTGACCCTGCTGCGCCACGCTGGGCCTGCCATGCGTGCGCTGGAAGAGGGCGTGGCCGCGGTCGGCGACGTTCACCTGGGCGCTCACGACCTGCGCGTGGGAGCGCTCTCCACGGTGGAGAGCCGGCTGCTGCCCGAGGCCATACGCCGCTGGCACGCCGCGCCCGGCGGGCAGAACGCGGTGGGCGTCAACGTGGTAACCGGCTCCAGCGCCTTCCTGCTCTCGCGCCTGCGCCGCGGCGAGCTCGATCTGGTGGTGGGGCGCATGACCGAGGCCCGCGAGATTCGCGATCTGGCCTTCGAGCACCTCTACTACGAACCGCTGCTGCTGTGCGTGCGCAGCGGCCATCCGCTGGCCGGCATCGCGCCGCTCGCAGCCGCGCGCCTGGCCGAGTTCCCCTGGGTGCTGCCGCCGCCCCAGACCACCCTGCGCCAGCAGGTCGACAGCTTCTGCGTGCGTCATTCGTTGACACTGATGAGCCAGCGGCTGGAAACGCTTTCGCTGCCCATCAGCCGTGCCTACACCCTGGAGAGCGATGCGATCTGGGTCGTGCCCGAAGAGGCCGTGGCCGAGGACCTGGCGGCGGGGCGGCTGAGTCGTCTCGGCATCGAGCTGGAGCCCCGCGGCGGCTCCGTGGGGGTGTGCTACAACGCCAGCATGCAGCCCTCGCTGGCGCTGGAGGCCTTCTGCGAAGTGCTGCGCGAGGTGAGCGCGGGCCGCAGCTCGGGGAGTGGCTCGTCCCGCCATCAAAGTGGCGCTGCAACATAACCCAGCGGTTATGAGGGGTGCCCGAGTCGTCAATTGGCGGGCCTGCGGCAAGACGCCACACTGGGCGAGACAAGACCACTCTCCCCAAGAGACGACCGACATGCAAGATCACAACAAGCGCTTCGTAGAGCGCGACCGTAACTGGCACCCCCCGGCCTACGCCCCCGGCTACAAGACCACCGTGGCCCGCTCGCCGCAGCAGGCGCTGGTCAGCATGCAGCAAGCCAGCGCCTCCGAGCTCACCGGCCCCGACTTCCGCCACCTGCGCATGGGCCCTCACGACAACGACCTGCTGCTGAACTTCCGTCAGGACCCGGCCCAGGGCCAGGGGCTCCCGGTGGGCGAACGCATCATCATGTTCGGCCGCGTGGTCGATCAGTTCGGCAAACCGGTGCCGCACACCCTGGTGGAGATGTGGCAGGCCAACGCCGGCGGGCGCTACCGCCACAAGAACGACCGCTACCTCGCCCCGCTGGACCCGAACTTCGGCGGCGTGGGCCGCACCCTGACCGACGAGCAGGGCTGGTACCATTTCCGCACCATCAAGCCCGGCCCGTACCCCTGGCCCAACGATCCCAACAGCTGGCGCCCCTCGCACATACACGTCTCGGTGATGGGCCCCTCGATCTCCACCCGCCTGATCACCCAGATGTACTTCGAAGGCGATCCGCTGATTCCGCTGTGCCCCATCGTCCACACCATCAAGGACCCGGCCGCGGTCGAGACCATGATCGGACGCCTCGACATGGCGCGCAGCAAGCCCATGGACTGTCTGGCCTACCGCTTCGATCTGGTGGTACGCGGCGAGCTGCAGACCTATTTCGAAAACCAATGAACGGGTTCGAAAATCAGTGAGGGGAAATGACATGAAACAACCGAATACCGTTCCCGCGAGCGAACTGATGCTGCGCGAGACCGCCTCCCAGACCGCCGGTCCCTACGTGCATATCGGCCTGGCCCTGGCCGCCGCCGGCAACCCGACCCGCGACGAAGAGATCTGGAACGAGATGGCCCGAGAAGGGGCCGAGGGTGAGCTGATTGAAGTCGTGGGTACCGTGATCGACGGCAACGGCGACCTGGTGCGCGACGCCTTCCTCGAAGCCTGGCAGGCCGACGCCAACGGCGTATACCAGGCCGAGTACGACCTGAAGAAGCCGTTCAACAGCTTCGGGCGCACCGCCACCACCTTCGACCACGGCAGCGAATGGTCGCTCAAGACCGTCAAGCCGGGCCAGGTGGCCCACCCCAACGGTCAGCCCATGGCGCCGCACATCAACCTGTCCGTTTTCGCACGCGGCGTGAACGTCCACCTGCAGACCCGGCTCTACTTCGAGGACGAAGCTGAGGCCAACGAAACGTGCCCGGTGCTCTCCCGCATCGAATCGCCGACCCGGCGCCAGACCCTCATCGCCAAGCGCGAAGAGGCCGACGGCAAGGTCCGCTACCGACTCGACATCAAGCTGCAGGGCGAAGGTGAGACGGTGTTCTTCGATTTCTAGACGCTTCGGTGTAGGCGTTTGCCAAGCAAGGGCGGCCCGCTCAGCAGGGTCGCCACATCAAGAGCCAGCGCATTGCGCTGGCTCCTGGCTTTTAGGCTTACGTTGATCTGGGCCTCTGGTGCAGGTCTGCTTGGGCGTATAGGCTATAAACAAGTGTCTATTTTGTAGCCGGAGTTCGGTGCTCACCGAGGTCAGTATTAAATTAGGCGGTTTATTTTAATATTGGAGCCAACATGGGAATGAGGAGAGGCGCTTGCAAGGAATCAAAGTCTCCTGTGCTTGATGACCTGCTCAATGACGGCCGTCTGGCGCGGCTGTTCTCGAAGGATGCCCGTCACTGCGCACTGCAGCTGTGGATATTGCAAATTAAGTCCGGCCAGTCAGTTGAAAATCGGGTCCTCTATGGTCGCCTGCTTCCCTACAGTCATTCCAGTGATTGCTGGTCTTTTAGCGACAACGATAATTTTCTAACCGTCGGTCAAGTCAAGGCAAAGATTACCCGGCTCAATCTGTACGTAAAAAGTATCCACTGTGCGGAACTCCTACGGCGTTTGAGTACAGGTCGAACTATCTCAGCAATCAGCGAAGAGCTAAAACTCGGGCTCTCGAACAAGTTAAAAGCCCAATTCGGAGCGACTTCGCTCGCTGCCGACCTGGTCTACCGGCCCGTCGCCTACTTGCTCAATCGCGACGCATATGACCGAAGTTCGCTATCCAGCCCACATGGTGGAGCTGGGGCCTTAAGCGCTTCGATCACCCAGACCGACAAGGGTGCCCTGTTCCGCCTGGGTCAGGACTACGACGCCGCCTTGATTGAATCGGCGGTCAAACATCTTAGCGCGGATACTGGTCTGGACTTCGGTGGCACGGATACAGCTCGGATCGGTGATCTTGAGCTGCTGGTCTTTCCTGCGCTGGATGACTTAGAGCGGAGCTTGCTGAGCGTGAGCTGGGAAGATGATCCGTGCGCCCTAGTCGCCCGTTTTAATCCAATGCAAGTACCACACTACAGTGGCTTCCAATTCCGCCTGAGCATCACGAACGGCGGCCAAATCGCCTACTCGGGGTTTGCCATAGCAAAGCGCGATGCTGAAGGCGCGTTCGAGTGTAAGTTCGAACTAGATGATCAGTTGCGAGCCAGGACCGACAGCACTGAAATGGAAGTCTTTGGTGTTCATGATAGCCACCCAGGAGAAGGTAGGTTGTGTTGTCGTTGGCAGATAGGGTACGTTCGGGAAATCAGCTTTCAGAGCCATGTGATTGGCCACAGGGCTAGCCTTGTCAAGTTCGACTGGTTGGAAAAAACCTCACGACCGTCTATGTCGGCACGGACGAAGGCAGCGTTAACGATCAATCGAGGCGATCAGGGACTCACCAATCGCATCGGCGGGCGTGAGGCGGATCCCTGGGTCCCAGCCAACCGCGAACTCGTATCCCTTTTTTCACGGCTCCATCCGCCGAAGTCAGAAGGGCGATTCTTCCTGCGCTACGGGTTGGGCGACGGCGAGGGGCGGCTGCAATTCGTGGAGTGGTTCCGGGGACTGCTAAAAAAGTATCAGCAGCAGCATCAGATAGTAATTTTTGATCCCTTTTTCGAGGACATTGGCCTAGGCCTGTTATTGCTCTGTGCTGCGCCGAATACCGACTATATTGTCTTTAGGTCCCTTCCAAAGCCTACCAAGGAAGATAAGCCTCTGCGTCGCAAATCTGACAAGACCACCCAGGGAGGAATTAACAATCTGTTGGCAAACTGCGAGCAGAACCGCCACCTATTGAAACGGATAAAGCTGCGTATCTATGGCCTTAAAGAAGGTAGGCTACATGATCGCTACATCTTGGTCATGGGGCCGGACAGGCTACCGGTCGCAGGTTTCAATCTGTCCAACTCATTTCAGAAAGCCGCCGAAAACTATCCCTTAATGGTTACCCCAATACCTGAGGATATTCTGCTCCAGGTTGAGAAATATAAGGTCGGGCTGATACAGGAGGCCGCGCCCGAAGGTCAAACCTCGAATCCTTCTATACAGAACCTCTTCGACTCAACGGCATTGCCGACGGCGCCGCGCCGCTACGAACCACTGCGCTTTCTCGAGAAGGCCCAGGCAGGCGACGTGTTAAGTGTCTGGACCGGCGAGCGCTCTCTACAAGGCTTGAGTGGCGATCCTTTGAAAGAACGGATGGCGGTGCTGAATCTGCTCAAGAATGAGTCACTCGCTTTGCCTGAGACGGAGGGCCTGCGTAATTGTCTGGACCGGCAGGTGGGCGACTTCTCGGGCTTCACGTTGGCCTGGGAGGTGCTTGGTGAGGTACTCGCACATTCACACAATGAGGACAGCCACTTTCGCGCACTTGAATCCGAGTCTGGGTTTTTAGACTTTTTGGCGCAATTCCTCATTTCATCGTTCAATCGCTCGTATGACCACATGGACAAGGAATTGGCCGTGACGGACTCTCGGCTTTTTCGAGAATCGGTCGAGACCCTTCTACACAGCTCTTATCACCCGCATCACTTATGTCATGTAACAAAGTACACAGCCTTGACCTGGCCGGAGTACTTCGCCACCAAGTTCTTGTGGTGGTATGTTCCCGACGTTCTGCTGGAGATTGCCGAAGCCCAGATGGCCTGCGTGCCAACGGAACCTCAAGGCTCTGACGTGGTGCGCCTATCCCTATTGAGCCAAATCGCTAGCGAAATTGCTCTGTCGGTACAGTTCGACATTACTGAGGCGCAACGGGACCGCCTAGTTCGCAGCGATAATGGTCTGCTGCAATGGATGGGGCTGAACGCGATTGAGCGGCAGCTTGAGGAGTCAGGGGGGCTCGACTATGTACTGCAGGCGGTCGGCGCGTTTCCCGGCTCTGAGCAAGTACGGGCCCTAGGCTGGATGGCTAACCGCGCTACAAAGAGCCAGAAAAAAAATGAGATTTACAAAGGGTTAGTTGCGGCGCTTCATGAGGCACTACCGACAACCATTTCCACCGAAGAACTGCGGAACTTGGTCGATTCCATGCGCGGGCATATGCGGCAACTGGCTTGGGCTGAGCCGTGGCTTTTCCAGGATGTGATCTTTCCCTTGTTGCAGAATGATCGCGCTAACACCGATGACGCTTGCGAAATCTGGGTTCACGAACTGGTTTCTTTAATAGGGCCGGCACAGCCGCCGCGGCTGTTTGACTTAACGCGTGAAGGTCAAGTGACTAATATTACTGCTTTTCTCTTCGCATATAGCACCCCCGAGCAACAGCAGGCCAGTCTGAAGTCGATGCAGGCGATCCTGAAGCGGCAGCAGCGGACCGTGCAACAGCCTCTCGCTAGCACCTCAGACTGGACTCGGTGGGATGACGCCCTCGTAGTCTCGATGTGGATTCTGGCCTTTACCCGATGGGGGCAGTACTACCTGCTCGGCCGCGGCATAACCGATGGTAAGCTGGAGGAACTGGCGCAGAGCGCCCGCGAGCTAGCGATGATCAGGCCGATGGACGAATGGCGGGAGAATGATGTCGGCAAGCAAGGCGAGCTTGCCGTGTTTCTCGATCAAGTGGAGGAGCTTCTCGCCTCAAGCTGCGACTAGTCAACTGAGAACGCGCGTGAACGTCCACCTGCAGACCCGGCTCTACTTCGAGGACGAAGCCGAGGCCAACGAAACGTGCCCAGTGCTCTCCCGCATCGAATCGCCGACCCGCCGCCAGACCCTCATCGCCAAGCGCGAAGAGGCCGACGGCAAGGTCCGCTACCGACTCGACATCAAGCTGCAGGGCGAAGGCGAGACGGTGTTTTTCGATTTCTAGACGCTTCGGTGTAGGCGTTTGCCAAGCAAGGGCGGCCCGCTCAGCAGGGTAGCCACATCAAGAGCCAGCGCATTGCGCTGGCTCTCGTCTTTTTGGCTTACGTTGGTTGCTGCTGTGGGTGTGCGGGGGGCGTCTAGGCTGAGGGAATGTGCTCGTTTGCAAGCTGGGTTTTGGCGCCTATTGGCCTTCCCCCATAGTTAGCGCGGGCCAAGGTGGTGAACGCCTTGAGCGCTGCGGACGGGTTGTGGCGGTTCGGGTAGTAAAGACACAGGGCATCTCTGGGCGGGGTCCAGTCTTCCAATACTCGCTCGAACTCGCCCGCCTCGATTTCGCGGTATACGTCTTGTTCCATAAAAAAGCCGAGCCCAACGCCTTGCTGTACGACAGTCTTGGCGAGATTTGCTTCGTCCAGTGTGAGCTGCCCGCTCACTTCGACTCTAGCCACATCTCCAGCACGCTCGAAATGCCATGGATAGATCGCGCCATTTGGGAGGCGGATGCGTACGCAGTTGTGAAAAAGGAGATCAGACGGCGAACTGGGCCGGCCATAAGTATCGAAATACGCTGGCGATCCAACCACTGCATAGCGTTGCGGCTTACCAAGAGGAATCGCGATCATGTCACTGGGTACGAGGTTCGCAGACCGCACACCGAGATCGAACCCTTCAGAGACGATGTCAACCAGGCGACCTTCAGTAACAAGGTCGATATGTACTTGTGGGTGACGTCGCAGAAACTCCAACACTAGCGGAAGAAGAGCTTCACGTGCGGCGCTGGCAAACGCATTGATACGCAAGACACCCGTAGGTCCGGCGCTGTGGGATCGCACTGCTTCCAGCGCACCGCGTAAATCCTGCAATGCCGGACCAACACGGTCTACGTACATCTTGCCTGCTTCGGTCAGAGATACGCTGCGTGTCGTGCGATTGAACAGCCGCGTGCCGAGATTCGCCTCCAGTTTGGCAATGGTGTTGCTCAAAGCGGTGGTTGAAATACCGAGTTCGATAGCCGCCTGTCGAAACGAGGCCCTGCGTGCCACGGCCAGTGCAGCTTCGAATTCATTGAGGCCTAGGCGTTGTTCTGACATCGGATTGTCCTGTTTTTCGGGATTAGTCATTAACGTACATCCCGATTGTTGGAATTATGGGCGGCTCGTATCCTAACTGCAAGGTTGCTCCGTAACCCCATTGCTTAACAGCCAGGAGATCCGATGATGCACCTACTACTACCTAAAGCCGTCGAGACGTTCTTTGAAATCAGTAATGGTGGCGACACCACCCGTGTCGTGGACTGCTTTTGGACAGATGCCACGGTGATCGACGAGAACCAGACACACCAAGGAGTCAAAGCTATCGAGGCCTGGCAGCGTGATGCAAAGCAAGCCTTTACCTACCGTGTCGAGCCCCTGGAATCATCAAATGAAGAGGGCCATCTGGTCGTCAAGACTCGTGTTGTCGGTAATTTTCCAGGCAGTCCAGCGGAGCTGAGCCACGTATTTCTGCTGCAGGATGGCCGGATTCGCTCATTGGAGATTAACTAATGAACCTCGACTTGGCAGGCAAGCGGGTCTTGATCACCGGAGGCACCAAAGGGGTCGGAAGAGCCGTAGTTGCACTGTTCCTCGAGCAGGGAGCAAAGGTGGTGACCTCGGCCCGTCACGCGCCTGCCGATATGGCTGACGACCAGTGTGTTTCGGCTGATCTCATGACCAGAGAGGGATGTGATTTCCTGGTGACCGAGGCAAAACGTCTCTTGGGAACGGTGGACATCCTCATTCATGTTTTGGGCGGCTCGTCAGCCCCAGGGGGAGGGTTTGCTGCGCTAAACGACGAGCAGTGGCAAAGCGAATTCGACTTGAATCTGCTTCCCGCCGTGCGTCTGGATCGGGCCTTGCTCCCCGATATGTTAGCGCGAAAAAAAGGCGTCATCATTCATGTAACATCTATCCAGAGCAGGCTGCCCCTACCTGAATCAACGACTGCTTATGCCGCTGCCAAAGCTGCGCTCTCCACTTACAGTAAAAGCCTATCGAAAGAAGTTTCACCGCAAGGTGTTCGAGTCTTGCGGGTTGCGCCTGGGTGGGTCGAAACCGAATCATCCGTCGCACTGGCTAAGCGACTGGCGATGGAAGCAGGAACGGATTACGAAGGGGGTAAACAGGTAATTATGGATTCAATCGGTGGTATTCCGATCGGCCGCCCTTCCGCGCCGTCCGAGGTCGCTAACCTTATTGCTTTTCTAGCTTCGCCTCGCGCCGCATCCATCACGGGGTCCGAATTTTTCATTGACGGAGGAACAGTGCCAACAGCCTAGTAACGCTGCCTCATGGGCGAGGCGACGACTGGCATAGAGAGACTGCCACGAGGCTGCTTTCGGCCGAGGCGGATACTTCCTAGGGGCCGCTTCTGGCCGAAAGCCATCACTTACCCTCGGAGCTATCGCCTGTTCACATGCAGTGATTCTCTAGCAGGAAGTCCACGAACAATCGCACCCGCGCCGGCATCGCGGAGCCACCCACGAACACCGCATGAATGGGTTCCCTATCACCGGGATTGAAGGCTTCCAGCAGCGGCACCAGGTCGCCGCGCTGCAAATCCTCGGCCACGCTGAATTCGCCGATGCGCGCGATGCCGGCGCCCACCCGTGCGAATTGGGCCAGCGCCTCACCGCTGCTGCATTCGATATTGCCGCATATCTTGAGGGAGAATGCCTGGTCGTCGCGGATGAACGGCCAGTTGGGTTCAGCACGTCGGAAGTTGAAGCGCAGGCAGTTGTGTTGCAGCAGGTCTTCCGGTTGCTGCGGCGTGCCGTGACGCTGGAGATAGTCTGGGGAGGCCACCACCACCTGGCCGGTATCGCCTATGCGGCGAGCGGTCAGTGGGCTGTCGGGCAGATGGCCGAAGCGCACGGCTACGTCGGCCTGGCCGCCGAGAATATCGACTACTTCGTCGCCCAGAGTGAGGTCAACAGTGATGTTCGGGTAACGCGCGCTGAATGCGGTCACCAACGGCACGATGGCCAGCCGCCCGTGGCCGAGCGCAGCACTTACGCGCAAGCGGCCTTTGGGCACGCCCTGGTCAGCAATGGCCTCTTCGACCTCGGCCATATCGGCAAGGATGCGTCGAGCACCACGCAGATAGGCCTCGCCTTCGGCGGTAAAAGTGATCGCGCGGGTAGTGCGCAGCAACAGGCGGGTACCGAGGCGTTGTTCAGTGCGCGCGATGATTCGGCTGACGGCCGAGGGTGTCAGCCCCAACGTTCGCGCGGCGGCCGACAGGCTGCCTTCCTCCGCCACGCTGGCGAACACGACCATTTCACCTGACCTGCCGCTAAAGTCCATTTGTTCCTCCCAAGCAAAGGTGTTTGCCGCAGAGGCTACCTACCGCTTGCAATGTCCGAATTGTAGCATTCGCGGCATAGATGAGGAGCCTTTCCATGCGTATAAATCCCCCCCTTGTAGCGCTCGCCATTGGTGCCTTCGGCATCGGTGTCACCGAGTTCTCCCCTATGGGCTTGTTGCCGGGCATTGCGCTCGATCTCGGCGTTTCCATTCCTGCTGCCGGCCTGCTGGTCAGCGCCTATGCGCTGGGCGTGCTGCTCGGTGCGCCCCTTATGACTCTGACCACGGGCAGGATCCCCCGGCGTTACTTGTTGATCGGACTGATGGCCATCTTCACTCTGGGCAACCTGATGTCGGCGCTGGCGACTGACTACTACAGCCTGCTTGTCGCCCGGCTGGTGACCTCGCTTAATCACGGCACCTTCTTTGGCGTCGGCTCCATCGTCGCCGCCAGTCTGGTCGCGCCGGACAAACGGGCGGGGGCGGTGGCGGCGATGTTCATGGGCTTAACCCTGGCGACCATCGGTGGCGTGCCGTTGGCAGCCTGGTTTGGCGAGGTGTTCGGCTGGCGCACGGTGTTCTGGGGCATTACCGGCCTTGGTGTGTTGACCATGCTTGCGCTGTGGTTCGCATTGCCCAATGTGCCTCTGCCGAAAGGCGGCGGCGTGCTGGCTGAAATCCGCGTGCTGGGTCGTGGCTCTGTGCTGGCAGCCTTGGCCCTGACCGTGGTCGGGTCCAGTGCGATGTTTACCGTATTCACCTATATCGTGCCGATCCTCAGCAGCGAGACCCAGGCGTCCACCACCTTCATCACCGCCATGCTAGTGCTATACGGCATCGGCCTGACGTTGGGCAACATATGGGGCGGAAAGGCGGCGGATCGCTCTGTCGACCACACCCTGATCGTCTCGCTGAGTGCGCTGATCTTGGTATTGCTGGCGTTCACGGTGCTGATGCGCTGGCCGCTACCGGCTGCTGCGGCCATTCTGATCTGGGGTATCGCCAGCTTCGCCATTGTGCCGCCGCTGCAGATGCGGGTGATGGAAGCCGCCAAGGACGCGCCCAACTTGGCCTCGGCTGTGAACATCGGCGCCTTCAACCTGGGCAATGCCATTGGTGCGGCGCTGGGTGGTGCGGTGATCAACTTCGGCCTGGGCTACCCGGCGATTTCCCTGGCCGGTGCGGCGATGGCCGTGCTGGGGTTGTTGATGGTGTTGGGGTTTGCCTGGCGTTCCAGGGCGGTGGCGGCAGCAGTGGTGTAAAGGCGGGCCTGTGTCCACTGAGGAAGCCACGGTTTGAAATGAATCGTGGCCTGCCCCCGATTCTTTGCTGGCCTACCGCGCATCCTTGGGCTTGCCAGCGCAGCGCGACCTCGAACTCGGCTACATAAAAAGGCAGTACGTGGGTGGTCAACTGTCAGCCTCAGCAAACCCTTCCTTCACGCTTTGCGCGATACGCGGTACCGCGAAATCGATGAAGGCTCGCAGCTTCTGCGG
Source organism: Halomonas sp. TH-94 (assembly GCF_057473365.1). Lineage (NCBI taxonomy): Bacteria > Pseudomonadati > Pseudomonadota > Gammaproteobacteria > Oceanospirillales > Halomonadaceae > Halomonas > Halomonas sp. TH-94. The sequence continues at coordinate 12,390 of NZ_JBYCKL010000017.1, read as the reverse complement.
GAGCAGCGGCCGGCGCTCGTAAACCAGGTGGATCGGCCAAGGCGATGGCTCCCACGCCTGCAATACGGTTTCAAGGCGCCCGGCCTGTATTCTGGGTGCGGCCTGATAAGAGAGCACGCGGGTAAAACCGAGCCCCGCTTCTGCCGCATCAAGCGCCGCTTCGGCCGTGTTCACGGTTAGGCGTGCTTGAACAGGAATGCGCAGCGACTTTCCCCCCGCTTCGAAGCGCCAGGCCTGGGTGGCCAGCAGCTGATCGAAGGTGATGCAGGAGGCACCTTCGAGATCGCTCGGCGCAGCGGGCCTTCCGTGCTCGTCGAGAAAGGCGCGGCTGGCACAGACGACTTGGCGTACTTCGCCGACCTTGCGGGCGATCAGGCCGCTATCCGGCAGCGGGCCGATACGCACGGCCATATCGATGTGCTCCTCACCGATACTCATCGGGCGGTCGGTGAGTTGCAGCTGAATGTTCACTTCCGGATGGCACTGTAGGAAAGCCGTGACCACCGGCAGGACATACAAACGTCCGAATACGATCGGTGCCGTCAGGGTCAGCGTCCCCCGAGGCGCCGAAAATTCGCCCGAGGCGTCACGTTCCGCTTCGGCCACCTCTTCCAGAATCCTGCGGCAAGCCGCCACGTAGGCAGTGCCCGCTTCGGTCAACGTCAGCCCACGGGGCGAACGCAGGACCAGCTCGGCGTTCAAGTCGGCTTCCAGCTCGGAAATCCTGCGGCTAACGGTTGCGATGGGCATTCGCAGAGCCCGGGCGCCCGCGGTGATGCTGCCTTCGTCGACGACTCTGAGGAGCATGGCCATTGTTTGCAGTCTGTCGGGCATGGGTCACCGATCCATCGAACCTGTGGCTTCCAAATAATGGAAGCCTGAGTTTCAATTTTGCCACCTACTGCGGATTTTTGGAAAGCAATATCCTCGTGAACAGCTCATCACATCGAGCGCGAAAGTCCCCATGTTTCGTTCACAGGAGCCCAAGCATGAACCCCAATTTCCCCACTCGAGCCGTCCCGATCAAACTTTACCGGCACCCGAAATCAGGCCACTGCCACCGCGTCGAACTCATGATGGCGCTGCTCGACCTGCCCTATGAATCGGTCGATGTCGATCTCGCGAACGGCGCGCACAAGGCACCCGAATTCCTCGCCATCAGCCCCTTCGGTCAGGTCCCGGCCATCGATGACAACGGCGTGACCCTGTCGGACTCCAACGCCATTCTGATCTACCTGGTGAAGTCCTATCCCACCGGCCATGACTGGCTGCCTGAAAGCCCCAAAGCCGCGGCTGAGGTGCAGCGCTGGCTATCGGTGGCCGCCGGTGAAATCGCGCGTGGCCCTTGCGCGGCACGGCTGGTGACGGTCTTCGGCGCATCGCTGGATCACGAAGGTGCAAAGGCAGCGGCGCATCGATTGTTCGCCCACATGGAGCCGATTCTGGAACGCCGCGATTTCCTGGCCGGGCCGACGATCACGATCGCCGATGTGGCCGGCTACAGCTACATCGCCCATGCGCCCGAAGGCGGCGTCAGTCTCGATGCTTACCCGTCGATCCGGGCTTGGCTGGCCAGGGTGGAGGCGCAGAAAGGCTTTGTCGGTATGGCTCGTACGCCACTTCCCGCAACCGCCTGACCGAGAGGGGCACCGCCATGGCACAGGACAATGTCTTTCACGCCGGCGAGCGTGCCGTCCAGGCGCGTGCCGAGGTTTCCGACGACTGGCTCGAGAGTGCGGCGGCTTTCGTGCGCCCGGAGATGCCGCAGCAGCATCGCGATTTTTTCGAGAACTTGCCGATGCTGTTTCTCGGGCTGCTCGACCCGGCGGGGCGGCCATGGTGCGTGCCCGTCTTCGGGCCGCCTGGCTATTCGTCATCGCCCACGCCGAATACGCTGGTGTTGCAACGTGCCCCGATTCTCTCAGATGAGCTCGGGCTGAATTTGACGCCGGGTGCGAGTGTCGGTGTCGTCGGGGTCGATCTCACCAACCGGCGGCGCAATCGGATGAATGGCCGAGTGCAGCGCGGCTCGGATGGCGCAATTACCATTGCGGTCGACCAGAGCTTCGGGAATTGCCCGCAATACATTCAGACTCGCTCCCTGGCTCCCGCCAGGGGCGAGCCCTCGGCCGCCAACGGCCGATGCAGCAGCCTGGATGACCCGGCGGTTCGTCGCATTATCGAATCCGCCGACACCTTCTTCATCGCCTCCCGTGCGGCCAGTCCGCTCGAAGGGGGAAGCTCCGGGGTCGATGCCTCACACCGCGGCGGGCGGCCGGGGTTTCTCGGCATCAACGACGATGGGTCGCTCTCCTTTCCCGATTTTTCCGGCAACCGCATGTTCAACACGCTCGGCAACATCGAAAGCGATGGCCGGGTCGCCCTGTTCGTGCCGGATTTCGAAACCGGTGAGGCGGTAGTGCTGACAGGTCGTGCCACCATCGACTGGAGCCCAGGACGCGCCGGCGCTTTTACGGGCGCCGAGCGTATCGTCGATGTGGTGCCGGATGAGGTGTGGCACGCGACCGCGACCTTGCCGGTTACCGCGAAGCTTGCCGAACAGTGGCCGGCACTCGATGCCACAGGCACCTGGGATGAGGTGCGCTTGGCCGCGCTCAGGACCGACGGTTATCGCCGCTTCCAGATCGTCTCGAAACGCAGGGAAAGCGACACCATCACCTCTTTCTATCTGTCACCTGCGGATGGCGGCCCGATCGAGCCGCACGTCGCAGGGCAGTTCCTGCCGATCCGGCTTCAGGACGATGACGGACCGATTCTGCGCAGCTACACGATCTCGCAAGGGCCAAACGGGCGCGACTACCGCCTCTCCATCAAGCGTGAAGCGCACGGCCGGGCTTCCCGCCTGCTGCACGACCGGCTTGAGAGCGGGGATACGATCGACGTCGCCTCGCCAGCGGGAGCTTTCGTGCTGGACGACGGCACCCAGCCCATCGTCATGCTCTCCGGCGGCGTCGGCATCACGCCGATGATGGCCATGCTCGACGGACTTGTGAGCGCGCTGCGTGGCGGCGCGCCTCGACGCGAGGTGTACTTCATCCATGCCGCTCGGAACGGTGCCAGCCGGGCGTTTCGCGGCGAGCTCGAAGCCTTCGCCAGCCAGCACGACTGGCTGCATCTCTTCACTGTGTATTCGGCGCCGGGGGTGGGCGACAGGTTGGGCCACACCCACGATACCGAGGCGCGGCTGAGCATGGAGGTGCTTGCTGAGCTTCTCCCTTTCGGCGGTTATCAGTTCTATTTGTGCGGTCCCGAGAGTTTCATGCGAGCGCTGTATACGGGCTTGCGTGACATGGGCATCGACCGCTCGCATATCCACTACGAATTTTTCGGCGCGGGCGAACTCGATGAGCCGAAAGAGATAGGTCCGGTCGTGGAGTTACCTGCGCGCGCAGCGATTACCTTCGCCCACTCGGAGTCCCAGGCCGAATGGACCGCGCAGAGCGGCACGCTGCTGGAAACCGCCGAGGCGGCGGGGCTGAAACCTGCCTACAACTGCCGCTCGGGAAAATGCGGCACTTGTGCTACGCGGCTGCTCTCGGGAAGCGTGCATTACACGCGCAAGCCGCTGGTCATCCCCGCCGATGGCCATGTGCTGACGTGCTGCGCGGTCCCCATGGGCGAGCAGGTCGAGATCGGGCTTTGAGGCCCCGTGAAACCAGCGGTAGGGGGGCGGTTGGCGGGGGCTTGCCGGGCAGCGCTGCCTCGCGTTCGGGTATGGCTCCAAGCGCCTGAGCGCGGCGTATGCGACTAAAGACGAATAAATTAGACTAAAGTCTAAATCTCGACTATTCTGTTAGCATCCTCATGAAGTAACCGAGAACCGCCACCATGACCACTCAGACGCTTTCCCACAGTGTGACCGCCCCCAGCACCAGCGCTCCTCTGATCAAGCGCATCGGTTCTGCCGTTTATCGTCTGCTCGAGCGGATGAGCGAAGCTGCCTACCGTCAGCATGAGCCCCGCCTGCGCAACAACTACTACCTCTAACGGCCAAGGCCGTGCCGCGGGTCGGCAACCTGTCACGATGAGAAGAGCCAGCGCAAAAAAGCGCTGGCTCTTCTCGTTTGTGAATGCTCGCTCGACGAGTCTTCCGTTCCGGCAGCGGTGGCCACCGCCAGTTAATGTCGATTTCACCCGCTCCCGCTCGACTGGATGAGAGGCCTGCAACACAGCGGATGCCTGCCAATCGATGGAGCCGGAAATGCTGACACTCTACGGAACGCCCCCGACCCGCACCCTGCGTGTGATCTGGATGCTCAACGAACTCGGCCTGGAGTATGAGCAGGTCCCGGTGGCCCTCCTGCAAGGGGAGCATCTTCACCCCGATTTCCTTGCGCTCAACCCCGCCGCCAAGGTCCCGGTGCTTGTCGACGGCGACCAGGTCATCACCGAATCGGCCGCGATACAGCTCTACCTGGCCGAGAAATATCCACAGGCGGGTTTCGTTCCGGAAGCTGTGGAAGAAAGAGCCCAGATGTACCGCTGGATATTCTTCCTGATGACCGAGATCGAGCCGCCGCTGTGGCGTATCGCTCGCCACACCTTCCTTTACCCGGACGAGAAGCGCCTGCCTCAGGATGTCGACCAGGCCAGGGAGGAGTGCGCGGAGATGGTGGCAGTGCTCGAGCGCCACATGCAGGAGCGCGAGTACCTGGTCGGCGACCGGCTCAGCGTGGCCGACTTCAACGCCGCCTATACCCTGGACTGGGTGAGCGAGGAGAACTTGCTCGGCAACACACCGCGGCTGAGAGAGTACCTGAAGACGATGTACGCCCGCCCCACGGCACCGCCCACCATTGCCGTAGCGTTCGCGGCGATGGAGAGCTGAGTCGAACTCGGGTGCCCACCGAGCTTATGCGATCAGGGAATGATCTTCTCGGCGCGTAGGCGATCGAACAGGTCGAAGAACGCACCGCGGGTCTCGCGGAAATGATCGAAACCGAAGTCGCGTGACTTCGTTGTGTCGTTGACACACTCCTGGTCGCGGCCCAGGTCGGCATCGGTGTGCCACCAGGAAGCCAGCTTGGCAACGTCCGGCTCGACCAGGTCATGCTTCTCGGCAATGTCACGCCAGGTTGCGTCGGCCGCCGTCATCTGCGTGTCCAGCGGCTGCTGTTTTTCGGGGCAGTCCGCCACCTCGAGACCGAAGTACTCGCCGATCTCGCGCCACATGCGGCGCCAGCGAAAAACGTCGCCGTTGACGGTGTTGAATGCCTGGTTTGCCGCCCCCGGCGTCGTCGCGGCCCACTCCATCTGACGGGCCAACACCAGCGCGTCGGTCATGTCGGTCAGTGCGTTCCACTGCACCTGTGACCCTGGGAACACGAACGGCTTACCGGTCGCCTTGCAGATCGAGGCGTAGACGGCAAGCGTGGTGCCCATGTTCATGGCGTTACCGCGGGCGTAGCCGATTACCGTGTGCGGTCGATGCACGTTCCAGGTGAAGCCTTGGCGCTCGGCGGTTTCGAACAGGACATCTTCCAGTGCGTAGTAGAAGTTGTCGCCGGGGACGCGCGGCTCGGATTCGCGGAACGGCGTCTCGGTGCGGCCGCTGCCGTAGGCTTCGAACGAACCGAGATACTGCTTGGTTCCCGTCACCAGCGAGGCGTGCTGCAGATCGGCGCCATCGAGTGCCGAGAAGAGGTTGCGCATCATGGCGCTATTGGCCTCGACGTTGGCTTTCTCGTTGTCGCGGCGAATCCAGGTGCAGTAGAAGACATGGGTGATCGGCAGGCCGGCCAGCGCCTCTCGGGTTGCCGATTCGTCGAGCAGATCTGCGGCAACCGGTATCACGCCGCTCTGTTCGGTCGCGCGGCGCGAAAGTCCATAGACTGTCCAGCCGCTGGCAACCAGGTAGGACGCTAGATTGCCACCGGTGATCCCGGTGGCGCCGACGACCAGTGCGGTACCTTTGCGCATACGCTGTCTCCTCTCGTGAACGCTCTCTGGCCCCGAAGCGGGAAACCAATGCATGCAGTCTGGTAGCGGCTGTCTTTTGCTACAATCGGAAAGTGTGCAAATCTTTATTGCGTGAAACGCAACATAAGGGATATCAGCTCGATGGATCTCAATGCGCTGCGCGTCTTCGAGCGTGTCGCCGCCACGGGAAGCTTCACTGCCGCCGCACGCCACTTCCAGCGAGCCGTTTCTTCCATTTCTCGGCAGATCCGAGGCTTGGAAGAGGCGGTGGGTCAACCGTTGCTCTACCGGCATACCCGTGCAGTGACGCTGACAGAGGCGGGCTGGCGCTATTACGAAGAGGTGCGCGATATCCTGGAGCGGCTCGACTTCGCCACGGAGGCGCTGGCGCATCCAGATGCCGAGCCCAGTGGCACGCTGCGCATCAACGCGCCGGTGGCTTTCGGCCAGCGCCAGATCGTGCCACTGCTGCATCGCTTTCAGCGTCGCTATCCCTCGATCGACGCCGAATTGCAGCTCAACGACCGCGTGGTCGATCCGGTTCGCGAAGGACACGACATCACCTTCCGAGTGGGGGATCTCCCGGATTCTTCGCTGGTAGCGCGTCGCCTGGCGCCGATGAACTACGTGATTGCCGCGGCACCGAACTATCTTCGGGCGCATGGAGAGCCCGTGTCGCCGCAGGCACTCATTAAACACAACTGCCTGCTCTATCACGGCGAGCTGGGCCGGCAGCGCTGGTACTTTCAGGCACCGGATCAATCCAGTGCCGTGCCTTTCGAGGTCAACGGCAATCTCTACAGCAACGATGCCCTCAGCCTGGTTCAGGCTGCCCTGCTAGGTCAGGGGTTGGTGATGTTCCCGACCTGGCTGATTGCCGACGAGCTTGAATCCGGCGCGCTGGTCGCCCTGCTCGAATCCTGGCGCTGCGAGGTCATGCCGGGGCGGCGCGACATTCATGTGCTGACTTCTGAACGACGCCTTCGCTCACGCAAGGTGCGCGCTTTCCTCGACTATCTGTTCGCAGCGATGGACCCCCATCCCCCTTGGGATCGCTGGCGGAAGGCACTGACAGCCGTAACATCCGAATAACCCTCAATAAGCTATCGATGGCCCTTGAGGCTGAGAGAGTACCTGGATGAGATGTACGTCTCCCACGGTGCCGCCCACATTGCCGTAGCGTTTGCGGCGAGGGGCTAGATCTCACCGGTGGGTCATGCTCATACAGTTCGGTCAGGCTGGACCTGCCAAAATGCATAGACCCGATTTATAAACGATATAAGACGCTTAGATACAACGTTAAGTTGCTTTATCCTTCTGTAATTACTGATTTTTTTGTAATTCAGTCACAGCTACAACTTTGGCATGACTGTACCTCGACTCGCGGCGATTCTAGGCTCGATATGCAATGCGTATATTTGTTCGTTATTCGAACTTGTGTATGCGAAAGCTATCCAGCCACAACAAGAACGGAGCCGCAATCATGCCATCGACCTCACTTGCCCGGGCGTTACTGGGAATCGGAGCCTGTGTCGCCCTGAGCCTTCCCGCCATGGCCGACGACCTGCCGGAGAGCATTCGCATCGGCTATGCCGTCTCCGATACGGGACCCTACGCCGGGGGCGCCGGCACCACCATCACCCCGAACTACAAGCTGTGGGTGGAGGAGGTGAACCAGGCCGGCGGTATCCGCGTGGGGGACCGCCAGCTTCCCATCGAGGTGGTGGCCTACGACGACCGCAGCAGCTCCGAGGAGGCGGTTCGCGCCGTCGAAAGGCTGATCAATCAGGATGAGGTGCACTTCGTGCTGCCGCCCTGGGGCACGGCGCTCAACCTGGCGGTGGCGCCGGTGCTGCACCGCGCCGGCTATCCGCACCTGGCCGTGACGGCGGTATCCGACCGCCAGCAGGATCTGATGGACCGCTGGCCGCGACTCTTCTTCTTCCTAAGCACCTCCAGCCACTACGCCGAGGGCATCGTGACCATGCTCGAGGAGCTGCGTGAGAGCGGCGAGATCGAAGGCCGGGTGGCCATGGTCAACGTGGCCGATCAGTTCGGCATCGAGCTGGCCAACGCGGCCCGGGCGCTGCTGCAGGAGGCCGATTTCGATGTCGTCTACAGCCAGTCGTATCCGCCGGGCACCCAGGACATGCAGGGCATCATCAACAGTGCCCGCCAGCGCGACCCCGAGGCGTTCCTGGCCTTCAGCTACCCGCCTGAAACCATCGCCATCACCGATCAGGCGCAGACCCTCGGCTTCAATCCGCCGCTGTTCTATACCGCCGTGGGGACGGCGTTCCCGCTGTTCAAGAACCGCTTCGACGACAACGTCGAAGGGGTGCTGGGCATCGGCGGCGTGGATACCGACAGCGAGGTGATGGTGGATTACATCGAACGCCATACCGAGATGACCGGACAGGCGCCGGACCTTTGGGCAAGTGCCCCGACCTACGCCAGTCTGCAGGTGTTGCAGCAGGCCATCGAGCGGGCCGGCAGCCTCGATCACGAGCAGGTCGTGGCCGAGATGGAGAACGGCACCTTCGACACGGTGCTGGGGGAGATCACCCTGGATGGACGCGCCTACTGGGAAGGGTGGCAGGTCGGCCAGTGGCAGGACGGCGTGTTCCGCGCCATCGGCCCCAGCGACCGCGAAGGCGCGGCGGAGATCGTGCTGCCCAAGCCCGATTGGCGTTGAGCTAACCCAGCGGCAGGCGCCTCGCCTGCCGCTGCCAGTCTAGAACACAGGGTAAACCATGGCTTTTCTCGATGCCCTGCTCAATGGCCTCACCCTGGGCGGCATGTACGCCCTGGTGGCCATGGGGCTGACGCTGCAGTACGGCGTCGCCAGGATCATGAACCTCTCCTACGGGGAGTTCCTGATCGCTGCCGCTTTCTCCGCCTACTGGCTATTCCAGGTGCAGGCGATCAATCCGCTGCTGGCGCTATTGCTGGTGGTGCCGGTGGCATTCGGCGCCAACTGGTTGATCTATCAGATCATGCTGCACCCACTGGTGAAGCGCTCGCGAGATCGCGGCGAGCTGGAGGTCAACAGCATTCTGGCCACCTTCGGCCTGCTGTTCGTGATCCAGGGGCTGGTGCTGCTGATTTTCGGCAGCAATTACTTTAGCTACACCTACATCAGCAACGTGTTCATGATTGCCGGCTCACCGATTGCTGCGGATCGCCTCCTGGCGGTAGGCGTCGCGGTGGTGCTGGGCACGGCACTTTATCTGCTGCTGGTACGCACCCGCCCCGGCACTGCGCTGCGGGCGGTGTCCGTCGACCCCAGGGCGGCACAGCTGGCCGGTATCGACGTGCGTGCGGCCTCGGCCATGGCATTTGCACTGGGGGGCGGCATGGTGGCCGCCAGCGGCGTGCTGGTCAGCATGTTCACTACCTTCAATGCCTCGATGGGGGTCGTCTTCACCATGAAGGCGCTCATCGTGGTGATCATGGGCGGTGCCGGTCATCTGCTGGGGGCCCTGGCGGCAGGGCTTATCCTTGGCCTAGTGGAGAGTTTCGTGGCGGTGTACGTGGCGCCGGGGCTGACGCTGGCGGCAACCTTCGCGCTGTTTCTGATCGTGCTGCTGATACGGCCGACCGGGATGATGGGGAGGGCCGGAGCATGACCACGAACTCACGTTCGACGCTGCTCGGCGCCGTCCTGCTGCTGGCCGGTGTCGTCGGCCTCGCCCTGCTGCCCGGCTTCGTGGGCGGCTATGGGCTGTCGCTTGCCATCAACTTCCTGATGTTCGCCATCCTGGCCACCGCCTGGGCGATGTTCTCGGGGCCGAGCGGCTATGTCTCGCTGGCGACCGTGGCCTTCTTCGGTATCGGCGCTTATACCGTGGCGGTACTCGGCGAGCAGCTACCCTGGGGCGCGGTGCTGCTGCTCGCCGCGGGCATCGCCTTTGTGGTGGCGCTGCTGGTCGGGCTCTCCACGCTGCGCCTGCGCGGGGTCTATTTCGTCATCTTCAGCTTCGGGCTGGCGGAGCTGATTCGCCAGGTGGTGAACTGGTACGAGTCGACCCAGGCGGGCAGCGTGGGCCGCTATGTGTTCCTCGACATCACTCAGGAGCAGATCGTCTGGCAGCTCACGGCGGTGCTGGCGCTGCTGTTCATCGTCGGCTGGCTGATCGAGCGCTCCCGGGTCGGCTTCGCGCTGCGCATGATCGGCGATGACGAGACGGTGGCGCTGCACTGCGGTGTCAACATCACCCTGATCAAGGTGCTGGTGTTCTCGCTCAGCGCCGCCTTCATGGCGCTGGTGGGCGCCATCGTGGCGCCTCGCTGGACCTATCTCGACCCGAGCATCGCCTTCAACCCCAACATCTCGTTCCAGGTGCTGATCATGGCGCTGCTGGGCGGTGCGCGACGACTCTATGGGCCGCTGCTGGGAGTGATTCCCATGGTGCTGCTGTTCGAGTATCTCTCCTCCAACTTCCCGCATCTGTTCAGCATCCTGCTGGGCATCACCTTCCTGGCCATCGTCTATATGGTGCCTCACGGTGTGGCGGGCCTGATCGACAGCTATGTGCAGCGCTATCGTGAGCGTTTCCCGGGCCGGCGTGCCGGGAAAAACCTGCAGAAGGAGAGCGCACTATGACGACATCGACAACGCTGCTCTCCGTGTGCGACGTCACGCGCCGCTTCGGTAGCCTGCGGGCGGTGGACGGCTTGAGCTTCGACATCGCCGAAGGGGAAATCGTCGGGCTGCTGGGGCCCAACGGCTCGGGCAAGACGACCATGATGAACCTGGTGTCGGGGGCCTTGAAGCCCGATGCGGGCACGATTCGCCTGGCGGGTAGCGACATCGCCGGCCTGCCGCCAAACCGCATCGCCCGTCAGGGCATCGCACGGACCTTCCAGCTCGTCAGGGTGCTGCCCTCGATGAACTGCCTGGACAACGTCAAGGCCGGCCTGGGGTTCGGCGCCCAGCCGACCTGGGGGGCAACCGCCGACTCCAAGGCCGAGGGGTTGCTGGAGCGGGTCGGCATGGCGCACCGCCGCCTGACGCTGGGTAAGGATCTCACCTACATGGATCAGAAGCGCCTCGAGCTGGCCCGGGCACTGGCGCTGCAGCCGCGCCTGCTGCTGCTGGACGAGTGGCTGGCGGGGCTCAACCCGTCCGAACTGGTCGAAGCCATCGAGCTGCTGCGCAAGGTTCGCGGCGAAGGCGTCACCATGGTGATGGTCGAGCATGTCATGGATGCCATTCGATCGCTGTGCGACCGCTGCGTGATCATGAACGCCGGGGCCAAGATCGCCGAGGGCACGCCGGCGGAGGCCCTGGCCGAACCGGAAGTGGTCCGAGCCTACCTGGGAGACGATGTCGATGCTTGAACTACACGATGTATCCGCCGCCTACGGCCAGCATCTCGCGCTCCAGGGTATCGACCTGCGAGTGCACGCCGGTGAAATGGTGGTCATGTTGGGCGCCAACGGGGCGGGCAAGTCGACCCTGCTGTCGGTGATTACCGGCCAGGTGCCGGCCCGCCCGGGCAGCGAAGTGCAGCTGGACGGCGTCGACCTTCTCGGGCTGGCGCCTCACAGGATAGTGGAGGCCGGCATTGCCCTGGTGCCGGAAGGGCGGGGGATCTTCGGTGCCATGACGGTACGCGAGAATCTGCTGCTGGGTGCCTATCCCAAACGGGCCAGAGCCGAGGAAAGGCGCAGCCTGGAGCGGGTGATGACGCTCTTCCCCAAGCTCGAGGAGCGTCTGGGCCAGGTGGCCGGCACCATGAGCGGTGGCGAACAGCAGATGGTGGCGATCGGTCGTGCACTGATGTCGGCGCCCAGCCTGCTGCTGCTCGACGAGCCTTCGCTGGGCCTGTCGCCGTTGATGGCCGGAGAGCTTTTCAAGGCGCTGGAACGGATCCGCGAGATCGAAGTGAGCGTGCTGTTCGTCGAGCAGAACGCCCGCAAGAGCCTGGCCATTGCCGACCGCGGCTATCTGATCGAGAACGGCACCGTGGTGGGCGAGGGAACGGCCGAGGCGCTGCGCGCCGACGATGCCGTACAGCAGGCCTATCTCGGGCTTGCCAGGAGCGCCTGAGCGAGAGGGCAGCAAGAGGGGATCAAGAGGGGCGTTCCAGCGGCTCGGCAAGCACTGCGCTTGCCGAGCCTTGTCGTGCCTGAGAAAAGCTTCATCACGCCTGGCTAGCGCATGAAAAAAGGCCTGGTGGGACTGCCACCCACCGGGCCGAAAGCAAGCTAGTCGGACACAGAGCGCGTTACCTCAGAAGCTGACGCTGAGACCCGCCGCCACGTTGTTGTCGGTGCGGTCGTAGCGGCCCGCTTCGAGGAAGGCGTAGACGTCCTGGTTGAAGTGGTGACGAACGATGCCGACCAGAGCGTCGTTATCGAGATCGAAGTTCCTGTCGTTCTCGGCGTAGCCCAGGGAGACCGACCAGGCATCGCTGAGACTGGCCGAGACGTTAACGCCCCAGG
>NZ_JBYCKL010000016.1:0-45747 GCF_057473365.1 Halomonas sp. TH-94 | reverse complement strand
GCATCTCCGATCACTTACACAACAATCCCGACGAGTTATCCGATGCCTTCGCCCGCGCCTTGTTCAAGCTGACCCACCGTGACATGGGGCCGAAGGCGCGCTACCTCGGCCCGGAAGTGCCGGCCGAAGAGCTGATCTGGCAGGACCCGGTGCCGGCCGTGGACCATGAGCTGGTCGATGCTCAGGATATTGCCAGCCTCAAGCGCAAGATTCTCGTTTCGGGCCTGAGCGTAGCCGAGCTGGTCTACACCGCCTGGTCGTCGGCTGCCACCTTCCGCGGTTCCGACATGCGCGGCGGGGCCAACGGTTCACGTATCCGCCTGGCGCCGCAGAAGGACTGGGAAGCCAACCAGCCCGAGCAGCTGGCCAAGGTGCTCAAGACGCTGGAGAGCATTCAGGGCGACTTCAACGCGCTGCAAACCGGCAAGCGGGTGTCGCTGGCCGACCTGATCGTGCTGGGCGGATGCGCGGCCATCGAGAAGGCGGCCAAGGATGCCGGCCACGCCATCGAGGTGCCGTTCACGCCGGGGCGTACCGACGCCTCTGAAGAGCAGACCGACGCCGAATCCTTCGAGTGGCTGCGCCCCGAAGCCGATGGCTTCCGCAACTACCGCCGCGCCCGCTTCACCATCTCCGACGAGGAGATGCTGATCGACAAGGCGCAGCTGCTGGGACTCAGCGCACCGGAAATGACCGTTCTGGTGGGCGGCATGCGTGTACTCGAGGCCAACTACGGCAACTCGCGCCACGGCGTGTTCACCGACCGCCCCGGTACCCTGACCAACGACTTCTTCGTCAACCTGGTCGACATGGGCACGGTGTGGAGGCCGGCTTCGGTGGATGCCGATGTGTTCGAGGGTCGCGATCGCAAGAGCGGCGAAGTGAAGTGGACCGGTACCCGGGTGGACCTGGTGTTCGGTTCCAACTCTCAGCTGCGGGCCATCTCGGAGATCTATGCCCAGAACGATGCCAAGGAGAAATTCGTCAAGGACTTCGTTGCCGCCTGGAACAAGGTGATGAACGCGGACCGCTTCGATCTGGCTTGATGCCTGCTCGAAACGCGATGTGACAGAGGCGCCCCGACAGCGGGGCGCTTTTTTGTCGTCGACAACTTTTATTCAACGCGCCTTGCCGAGCCCACCTCAAGAAGGCGACCGAACTGCCGAAGATAACTTCATGACGATACTGACGCGCCTTCTGCTTGATCCGCATACCCTGGATGCCGTGCAGGGGGAGCATCATTTTCCCCTTGTCCTGGTGTCCTGGGCGATCGCGTTGGCGGCTTCCTATGCCGGCCTCGATCTCATCAAGCTGGTCAGTAAAGCCAAACACACCTGGCGCCGCCGGCTCTGGCTGCTTGCCGGCGCAGGCATCATGGGGTTGGGCATATGGAGCATGCATTTCATTGGCATGCATGCCTACAGGCTCGATTTCACCGTTCATCATGACCCGGTCTTGACGCTGCTTTCCATACTGCCCGCCGTGGCGGGCAGTATGGCGGCCATCGCAATACTCTCGCGCGAGGCGCCCACTCATACGGCCTTGTTGCTTGCCGGCGCAGGCCTGGGCGTGGGCATCGGCCTGATGCACTACACCGGCATGGCGGCCATGCATATGCCGGCTCGGCTCTATTTTGACGTGATTCTCTTCCTGCTATCGCTGTTCGCAGCAGTCGGTCTCGGCATCTTGAGCGCTTACGCTTATCGCCTATGCCGTCAGGAATGGGGCATGCAGCGCGCCAAGACCTGCGCCTTCATTGCTGCCGTCTTCACCTCGCTGGCCATCTGCAGCATGCATTATGTCGCCATGCAGGCTGCCTGGTTCGTTCCTCTCCCGGGGGCTATTTCCCAGCCCCGGTTGATGGAGTCGCACTGGCTGATCTACCTCATTGGCGGCTGTGTGGTGTTGATCGCCCTGCTCACTGTCGTGGCCACGCAATCTCAGCGCCGGCTACATGTCAGTGAACATCACGAACACATGACTCGTACACGCCTACTCAAAGTCATCTCCGCGCTACAGGACGGTGTCGCCCTGTTCGATGACAAAGGGCGGGTGCGGCTCAGCAATGCCGCGCTCGAACATTTACTGGGTTGGCAAGTAGAGCAAGCCGTCGGTCAATCGGTATGGAAGCTGACATTTGCAGCCAACAATGGGGCAATAAGAGAAGTCATCAGGCAGGGCCTGGAGGACCAGGGCAAATGGAGCGGCATGATCGACGCTCAGCACCGCGATGGAAAGCGCTTCCCGGCGTGGCTCAGCGTCAGCCGTGTGACCTATACCGACAATGCCGAGCGGGACTATGTCGCGTTGATCTCGGATCGCACCGCCGAACAGGAAGCCCAGCAGCGTATTCGCTTCCTGGCCTACCATGACACTCTGACCGAACTTCCCAATCGCCGTGCGCTGCAGATACGACTGAACCAATGTGAGCAGCGTCAGGCCGGCGATGGGAGGCTGTCGCTGCTGGTGTTGTTCGACATCGACCGCTTCAAGATCCTCAACGACAGTCTGGGTCACGATATTGGCGATGAGCTGCTGCGTCAGCTGGCGGCACGTCTCCAAGGCTGGGCGGGTGACGACACCTATGTGGCAAGGCTGGACGGTAATGAGTTCGCCCTGCTGGCGCGTTTGCGCTCGTCTCAACGCTTGGCCGGACAGCATGAGGCCCTTACGCTGACCGGACGGGTGCACGCGTCACTCACATCCGAGTACCAGTTGCAGGGGCACACGTATCCATGCCGTCTGAGTGTCGGCATGTTGGTTTTCAATCCTCAGGATGACACCCGTCCGGCGCAGCTGTTCAAACGTGCCGGGCTTGCTCTGCTCGAGGCCAAACGGCAGCGTGACGCGACTCCTCAGCTGTTTCGCCCGCATCTGGAGCAAGAGCGTGAGGCGAGACTCACCCTCGAACGTGAGCTTAGGCATGCCATCGAAAACGGCGAGCTGAGCCTGCACCTTCAACCTCAGGTCGATGCTCATCGGCATGTCATCGGTGCCGAAGCGCTGGTTCGCTGGCAGCATCCAGCGCGCGGCTATATCTCACCCGGGGAGTTCATCCCTCTGGCTGAAGAGAGCGGGCTGATTCTGCCTCTTGGTTACTGGGTGCTTCAGGAGGGGTGCCGACTGCTGGGGGAGTGGCGGCAAAGCCCCGAGTTTTGCGATCTCAAGCTCTCCCTCAATGTCAGCGTGCGGCAGTTTCAGCAGCCGGATTTCGTCGACCAGGTATTGACGGCCATCTACCGCTACGCCGTGGCGCCGGGTCACCTGACGCTCGAGCTGACCGAATCCCTGCTGCTCAAGGACCCGGAGGGTACCATCGAGAAGATGGTGCTGCTGCGTCGCATCGGCGTCAGCTTTGCGCTGGACGACTTCGGCACCGGTTACTCGTCTCTGGTCTATCTCAAGGCCCTGCCACTGGACACGCTGAAGATCGATATCGCTTTCGTTCGCGACCTGAGCCATGACACCCAGTCGACGCCTATCGCCGCCGCCATCGTGGCCCTGGCACAGAGCCTCGAGCTTGCCGTCATTGCCGAGGGTGTCGAGACGGAGATGCAGCGTGACGTACTCGCCGGACTGGGCTGTCACCTGTATCAGGGCTACCTCTTCGGCCGGCCGGTATCTATCGAGGAGTTTCGACCGATGCTGGATATCAAGGGGGAAGTGCCGCCGGCCGCTTAGCGATTTTCCTCGAGTTCGCCTCCAGCGACAGAGTTGCTGGCACCAATCTTACCTGCCACCCACGGCCGTCATGGCGGCGTGCCGATTATCCGTTCCAGCTCCCGATTGAATTCCGCAGGCTTGGCCATGTGCAGGAAGTGGTCGCTGCCTTCCATGATCACGGCGTCGAACTCGGGCAGTAGCTGCCGGTTGGCTTCGACGTCGGTCGGCCACATGTCGGCATTGATGGCCACTACCGGTACCGTCAGCTCCTCGAAGT
Organism: Halomonas sp. TH-94; assembly: GCF_057473365.1. Classification (NCBI taxonomy): domain Bacteria; kingdom Pseudomonadati; phylum Pseudomonadota; class Gammaproteobacteria; order Oceanospirillales; family Halomonadaceae; genus Halomonas; species Halomonas sp. TH-94. The sequence continues at coordinate 41,807 of NZ_JBYCKL010000016.1, read as the reverse complement.
GCTGCGCCGCTTCCCCATCTAGATGGCGTGTTCCCATGTCCTCGAATGCACTGAGGGCGACTTCCGGCACAGCGGCCGTCATGTCCTGTACGACCCAGTCGCGCAGTTTGCGGTCAGTACTTTCGATGAACATCGAAGCCACGAAATGACGCGCGGCCTCGGTAAAATTTTCCTGCAGTGGCGACAGCATTTCCTCGAGCTCGGACTGGTCCATTTGCGGTGCGACATGATGGAAGGTATCGACGCCCACGATACCGATGACGCGTTCCGGCATCAGGCGTGCCGCTTCCACGGCGACAGGCCCGCCCATGGAGTGTCCGATGAGGATGGCCTGTTCCACGTCCAGGTCCTCCAGCACCGCTTTGACGTCCTCGCCGAAGGCCGGCATGGTGTAGGCGTCACGCCCCAGGCCGGAGTGGCCGTGCCCCGCGAGATCGATCGTCACCACCCGATACTGCTGTGCGAAGTGCGGCACCTGTCCGCGCCAGTAGCGGCCATCGCAGCTCCATCCATGGATGAAGACGAGCGTCGGTTCGCCGCTACCCTGCACCTCATAGGCGATCGGGACTCCGTCCGCCGAGTCGGTCATCCGCGGCCAGTTCACCTCGTCTGCCAGCGCCTGACCCGCCATCGCCCACAGCAGTGCCAGGCCCAGGTAACGTATACCGTGTAACGCCAACTCCTTCATGCTGCCTCCCTCAATCTCTCCTTGACTCATGCAGCATAGCCGAGCCAGGCCGCCTATCGACGTCTCTTCGAGCAGCTAGACACTCACTAACCTCCCGCTCAGTAGCGGCTTGCGAGTCTCAATTCCTCCTCGACGGGCCTCACCTCGATGGTGCCAAGTCGCGCTGACGGCCAGCCAGCAGCAATCTCCAGGGCTTCCTCTTCTGACGCGACCTCGATCAGGAAGAAACCGCCTAGCTGCTCCTTGGTCTCGGCAAAGGGGCCATCGGTCATGATGAGTTCGTCATGACGAATTCTCAGAGTGCGAGCCTTGGTGGCACTCTGCAAGGCGTTGGTCAGGACCAGTTTGCCTCGTTTATGTAGGTCGTCCACATAGTCCAGGGTTTCCTGTAGTAGCTCATGCCACTGGGCTTCCGTCATTTCGCTGAATATTCGCTCTTCCTCATAGGCGAGACAGAGGTACTTCATGAGAGACCCTCGCGTTTGGAATGCTGACCCGTAGAAGATGGCGCACGGGATGGACCGGCGCAATGGAAGGACGAAGAGACCTCAAAGGCTGACCAACCTAGCCCGGCTGGTGCCATTGCCCAGCGGCTCGACCTGGATCTGCACCGGGATTCTTTCGTGCATTTCCTGCACGTGGGAGATCACCCCGACACGGCGGCCGAGGGCCTGTAGGCCGTCGAGCGCTTCCATGGCCAGCGCCAGCGACTGCGGGTCGAGGCTGCCGAAGCCCTCGTCGATGAACAGCGACTCGATGGTGAGCTCGCCTGAGGCCATGGAGGCCAGCCCGAGTGCCAGGGCCAGTGAGACGAGAAAGGTCTCGCCGCCGGAGAGCGAGTGCACCGAGCGGCGCTCGTCACCCATGTCGTGGTCCACCACCAGCAGGCCGAGTTCGCTGCCGCCGCGGGCCAGCCGGTAGCGGCGGCTGAGACCGGAGAGGTGGGCGTTGGCGTGTTCCAGCAGCTGCTCCAGATTGTAGGCCTGGGCGATACGGCGAAACGTCTTGCCGTCGGCGGAGCCTATGAGTTCGCTGATGCGCCCCCAGCGCACCTGCTCGGTGCGAGCGGATTCCAGCTCGGCCTGACCCTGCTGCTGGCGCATGCGCCGACGGTCGTCGTCGCGCAGGGCATGAACGGCGTCGTCACGGGCCTGCTGGGCTTCCGTCAGCCTGGGCTGCAGCTCTGCCTGTTGCGTTTCCAGCGTCGCACGGCGGCTGGCGATCTGCGCTTCGACATCCTCGCTCAGCAGTTCGGCGTCGCTCTCGGCCAGAGCCTGCTCGTGACGGTGTTCCAGCAGCGCATGTTGGCGCTCGGCGAGACTGGCCTGGGTGCGTTGGAGAGTCTCGTCGGCATCGGCAAGCTCACGCTCCTCTCGTTCGGCTTCGCCTTCGGGCTGCGCCAGTAGCCGGGTGAGGATGGCATCGTCCAGCTGTGGATGTACTTGACGCCACTCGGCGAGTTCTGCGTCCAGCGTAGTGCGCTCCTGGTTGAGCTGAGCGATGCGCTGCGCCTCGTGTGCTACCTGTTGCGCCAGCCGGGCTTGTTCACGCTCGGCTTCGTGACAGCGTTCGATGGCGTGGTCGCGCTGCTGGCGGGCGGCGTCCTGGCGCGCTTCCAGCGCCTGCTGCCAGGACTCGGCCGAGGGGTGCTCGCCTAGCAGGGCCTTGAGCCGATCGACTAGCCGCTGCCGCTCTTGGCGCAGCGGGGGCAGCCGCGTATCGAGCTGGCCCCGCTCTTCGGTGAGCGTGGCTTTGCGGGTCTCGAGCTGAGCGAGTTCGAGTTCGCCCTGGCGCAGGGCTTCTTCCAAGGGCTTCAGCTTCGCCTCGGCGCTTCCCAGCGCCTGGAGCGTGCGTTCGGTCTCTTCGCGCTCCGCTGCGCTGTGCCGTCGCTGGTGGCCGAGCCAAGCCTCGCATTCGGCGGCCGCAATGCCGGCTAGCTCCGCGTGTAGCGGATGGGCGCTCAGGGCCTGCTGAGCGGCCTTCAGCCGTGCGCCGGCTTCCTTGTGCTGCTGACGACTGTGCGTGAGCGCTGCCAGCAGGGCACGGTACTCGCCTTCGAGCTCGCTGCGCGCTTGCTGGGCCGCTTCCCAGGCCTGCCTGGCCTCGCTGAGCTGCTGTTCCTCCTGCCGTTGCTGTGCGGCCAGCTGCGCCGCTTCGGGCGTGGTCGGGGGCTGGTGGCGGAAGGGGTGTTCCAGCCCGCCGCAGACCGGGCAGGGTTCGCCTTGCCGCAGCGCTTCCCGCAGCTGAGTCACGCTCTCGCTGCGGGCCGCCCGGCTGCGCTCGATGAAGTCGCGCAGGGTGGTGTAGTGGCGCTCGCGCTCGTCGAGACGCTCCCGGGCGGCCTTGCCCAGGGTGGTCAGTTCGCTCAGGCGATTTTCATCGATGGTCAGGCGCTCGCTCAGCTGGTGCTGGGCCAGCTCGGCACGCCGGGCTTCCTGCCAGCGACTTTCCAGCTCATCCAGCGCCAAGCTGCGGCGGGCGGCACGGTCGTGGTCTTGCTGCGCCGCCTGGCGCGCGCCATCGAGCCGCTCATGATTGCCCATCAACCGTTGCAGGGTAGCCTGCCATTCGTCGCGCTGCCTTTGCCGTTCGTGCTGTCTGACCTCGGTGGCTTGGCGCTGCCGCTCAAGTATCTCGGTCTGCTGGTGGCAGTGCCGATGGCGTGATTCGAGATCCTCCAGCTGACGCGCCAGGGTGGCCAGGGTCTGGGTGTGCTCGCGCGCCTCGTTTAGGGCAGGTTCGGCCTCATGACGGGCCTGATTGGCCGTTTCCAGTTGCTGCGCAGCGTGGTTCCGGGTTTGCTCGGCTTGGGTTTGCAGGGTGCTGGCGCGTGCTAGCGCCTCATGGGTCTGGCGGTGAGTCCGTTCGAGCGCAGCGATTTCGCTCGGCAGCTCGGCCTGGCGCAGCAGGCGATGGCGCTGGGGCGCGAGCAGTCGGCGGCAATCGCGGTCGGCGCGGGCCTCGGCCAGCCCCTGCCAGCGTGCTTCGGCGTCGCGCGACTGGCGCTGGCCCTCTGCATAGCCCTGGCGCAGCCGCTCGTCAGTGGCGTGCCAATGGCGGCGGGCATCGAGCTCTCTGGCCTGCTGCTGCAGGTCGGCCAGGGCCTGTTCGGCGGTATCGGCTTGGCGCTCCAGCGCGGCGCGGGCTTCCGGCTCGGCGGGCAGGTCGTCGGCAAGTTTCGTCTGCAGGGTATCGACGTGCCGCTTGGCTGCGATGGCTCGCCGGTAGGCGGCTTCGGAAATTCGCGAATACTCGGCGGTGCCGGTGAGTCGCTCCAGCAGGTCGCTGCGCTCGTTGTCGTCGGCCTTGAGAAAGGCGGAGAATTCGCTCTGGGCCAGCAGCACGGCGCGGGTGAACTGGTCGAAGCTGAGACCCAGCCGTTCCGGCAGCAGCTCGGCGAACTCGCGCTTCTGGGCGGTGAGCAGACGGTCGTCGTCGAGGTCGACGAGCGACTGCTCCGCTGCTTGCAGGCGGCCGTTGGCTTTCTCGCGGGCGCGACGCACGGCCCAGCGGGCGCGGTAGCGGCGACCATCATGGCCGAGGAAGTCCACCTCGGCGTAGCCACCGGCGGTACCGCGGCGTAGCAGGGTGCGCGGGTCGGCGGTGTTTACCGTCTCGCCATCCACGTCGGGCAGCGGGGCATCGCGCCCAGGGGCCTGTCGCAGCCGTGGCGTGTTGCCGTAGAGCGCCAGGCAAAGGGCGTCGAGCAGGGTGCTCTTGCCGGCGCCGGTGGGCCCGGTGATGGCGAACAGGCCGGCGTCGCTGAGCGGGGGGACCGTGAAGTCGAGTTCCAGCGGGCCGGGCAGGGAGGCCAGATTGGCCAGGCGCAGGGCGAGGATCTTCATCAGCGACTCTCCCCGGTGACACCCCTGGCGGCGTCGCTGCCCTCATCGTCGAGCACGTCCTGTAGCAGTCGATCGAAGTCGGCCAGCACGTCGTCGCCTGGCGGCTCGCCCCAGCGGCTTTCCCAGGTGTGCTGGAAAAGCTTTCTCGGGCCCAACTGGGCGAGCTCGACCCGTGCCTTCACGCCTTCCGCGTCGATTTGAGGCAGGCGCCGCTCCAGGCGCAACAGGCGCACTGCCTTGCCTTCCAGGGCTGCTTCCACCTGGGCGCGCAGGTCGGGTACGGGGGCGGTGAGGGTGACGCGCACTTCCAGCCAGGGCCACTGTTCACGTGGCAGGGCGGGGTCGTGGGGTAGCGTCTCTAGTTCTGCCAGCACCTCGTCGAGTTCGCCGGGCCCGACACGATTCATGTCCACGGGGCGCGGTACGGGTATCGCCTCTGACGCGGCGAGGGTTTCGCCTTCCAGCATGACTTCCACCACCTGATGGGGGTAATTCACTTCGCTGAAGTCGAGGGGCAGGGGGCTGCCGCTGTAGCGAATGCGCGCCTCGCCCACCTGTTGGGCGCGATGCAGGTGGCCCAGCGCCACGTAGGCAATATCGGCAGGGAAGAGTCCGGCGGAAATCGACTCCTCGCCGCCGATCACGATGGGGCGTTCGCTGGCCTCGGAAACGGCGGCGCCATGCAAGTGGGCGTGGCTCATGGCCACCAGCGCCTGGCCGGGCTGGCGCCTGCGGCGGGCGGCGTCGATCAGCTGCTCGTGGACGTGGGAGATGCCGGCAACGTAATCATTGCGCGGTGCGCCGGTAGCCGGCTCGCCTGCGTCATCGCGGGCGATACCGTGGCCGGTCACTTCGGCGGGGCGCAGGAAGGGGAGCGCCAGACACCAGGCTCGGGTTTCGCCGGCAGCGTCGGTCAATGGCACCAGCAGATGCCCGGTATCCAGCGTGCCGTCGTCGAGCCAGCTCACCCGGCCCAGGGCGTGGGTGCGCAGACGACGCATCAGGGGGGCGGGCAGCTCGATGCGATTACCGCTGTCGTGGTTACCGGCTATCAACACGATGTCGAGCCGCGGCAGGCGCTCATGGGCGCTGACGATGAAATCGTAGAGCAGTTCCTGGGCGCGCAACGAGGGGTTGACCACGTCGAAGATGTCGCCAGCGACGAGCAGGGCGTCGGCCTCGCGGACGACGAGGGTGTCTAGCAGCCAGTCGAGAAAGAGGCGGTGTTCGGCGTGGCGTTCCTGGCCGTGGAAGGTCTGGCCCAGGTGCCAGTCGGCGGTGTGGATCAGCTTGAGCACGGTATCCCTCGTCGTCGGTTCTGCGGCGATGATACACGAACCCACCCTCAACCCGCCGTACCGGCGGGCCTTGGGAAGTGCCCTGCGACCGCCTACACTGCGGAACAGTTTAGGTTGCAAGGAAGCAAGGATGACGCCACTGCATGAATGGACCCCAACGCCCGAGAAGGCCATCGCGCTGCAGCGTGAGCTGGCCCCCCGTATCGAACGCGAGGATCGCCTGGTACCGGTCCGCCACATCGCCGGGGTCGATATCGGCTTCGAGCAGAACGGTGAGATCACCCGGGCGGCGGTGGTGGTGCTGGCCTGGCCCGGCGATCCCGCTGTCGGGCTTAAAATCGTCGAGCAGGTCGTGCACCGCGAGCCGACGCGCATGCCCTACATTCCGGGGCTGCTCTCCTTTCGTGAGATCCCCGCCGCGCTGGCGGCATTCGACAAGCTCACGACGCGGCCCGAGTTGGTGATGGTCGACGGCCAGGGGATTGCCCATCCGCGTCGCCTCGGCGTGGCCTCGCACCTGGGGCTGTGGCTCGATCTGCCGACCATCGGGGTGGCCAAGTCGCGACTCTGTGGCGTGCACGACGAAGTGCCCGAGGCCCGCGGCGAGTGGACGTCGCTGCGCCATCGCGGCGAGACGATCGGTGCCGTGCTGCGTACCCGGGTCGGCGTCAAGCCGGTATTCGTGTCTCTGGGGCACCGCATCACGCTGTCGACCTCGCTGGAGTGGGTGGTGAAGTGCCTGGGTCGCACCAAGCTGCCGGAGCCCACGCGTCTGGCGGATAGGCTCGCCTCGCGGCGCGGGCCCATGCCGCGACCGGCGGACTGAGACCGCCATGCCCATGGCTCGGGTATACTGCCTGGCCATGTTACCCGCGAGCCTCTTCATGACCGATACCCTGACACCTGCCTGTGCCGCCACCCGTGAATGGGTAGAGGGCTTCGTCGTGGCCCACAATGTCTGCCCCTTCGCTCGCCGTGAGTTGGTGGGCGAGACCATTCGCTTCGTCGAGGTAGCGGCCAGCGAATGGGAGCCTGCCCTCGAGGCGCTCATCGAGGAGTGCCGTCGGCTCGATGCCACGCCCACCGTCGAGACCACCCTGCTTGTACTGCGTCCGGGGCTGGAAGATTTCGATGACTATCTCGATTTTCTCGCCGTGGCCGAAGCGCTGCTGACCGATCAGGGCTACGAGGGGATCTATCAACTGGCCAGCTTTCATCCCGACTACTGCTTCGAAGGTGCCGAGGCTGACGACGCGGCCAACTACACCAACCGCTCCCCCTGGCCGATGCTGCATCTGCTGCGCGAGGCGGGACTGGAGCAAGCCCTGGCTCACTACCCGGACCCCGAGGCCATTCCCGAGCGCAACATCGAACTCCTGCGCACGCTCGACAGCGAGCGTCTGGAGATGGCGCTGGCGGCCTTGCGTGAACAGGTCGAGAACCGCTCTGCATAGCGAGTCGTTGTCCTACGGCATTGATGTATTGTGGGGTAAGCCGGTCTTGGTTTCGTCATTATATGGAAACCATTTCCAATAAAATTTTCCAAAGGGATGGCGAAGACAAGACGATGCGCTATGGTGAGGGGGTGGCAATGTCCTTTGGCGTTGCCGGAGTCCGTTTGCCTGTTATCTCATCGCAAGGAGTCGACCGACATGAGTATCAAGAAAACCGGTAGCGCTGTCTGGCAGGGTAGCCTGAAAGAGGGCAAGGGGCAGGTCTCCACCGAGAGCGGTGCACTGAATGACGTACACTATGGTTTTGCCAAGCGCTTCGAAGGGGAAGCCGGTTCCAATCCGGAGGAGCTGATCGGTGCGGCACACGCCAGCTGCTACTCCATGGCGCTATCCATGATCATGGGCGAAGCCGGCCTGACTCCCGAGCGAATCGCCACCGAGGCGGCCGTCACCCTCGAGCAGGACGACGGCGGCTTCAGCATCACCAAGATTCATCTCACCACCCGCGTGCGCAGTCCAGGCGCCGACGAGGAGGCCTTCAAGGATGCAGCCAACAAGGCCAAGGAAGGCTGCCCGGTATCCAAGCTATTCAAGGCCGACATCACCCTGGATGCCTCGCTGGAAAGCTGAGCGAGCCGTAAGACAGCAGTAATTGGCGGCCACCTTCGGGTGGCCGCTCTGCTTTTACATGGCGCGGCGTGCGGCCACTACCAGCGCGCGTATCAAGCGCTGCTGGGGGCGGTTGAAGATCAGCCATTCCGGGTGCCACTGCACGCCGATCAAGAACTCATGGTCACGTGACTCGATGCCCTGCACCAAGCCGTCGCGGTCACGGGCCACGATCTCGATGCCGTGTCCCGCTTCCTGCACGGCCTGATGGTGCAGACTGTTGATGCGACACCAGTCCACCTTGAGGATTCGCCGCAGCTGCGTATCGGCAACGATGTCCACCGTCTTGCGCGGCAGCACGGTACGCCGTCGCTTGAGGCCCTCGTGGGTGGTGTAGATATCGGGATCCAACGTGCCGCCCAGGTGAACGTTGAGCATCTGGGCGCCGCGGCAGATACCCAGCACCGGTTTGCCCTGGGGAATGAAGCGTTCCATCAGCTCCAGTTCCAGCTCGTCGCGCTGAGGATCGAGTCGCACGTCGAGCTGCACTTCACCGCCGTAAAGGTGCGCCTGTATATCGTCACCGCCGCCGATGATGAGGCCATCGAGCGCTTCGGGCAGGGGGCGCGAGGGTGAAAGGCGCAAGGGGCGGCCACCGTGTCGCCACACGGCAAACCAATCGAACCACCAGGCGATGCGGCTCTTGTAATCCGACGTGGTGATACCGATGAGTGGGCGCGTCATGAGGGCGAGCGGTCCTCCTTGAACCAGTTTCGTAGCTTACCGGCCATCCGCTTCATGACCGACTGCGTGTGGAGGATGACGAAGCGGCCGGCTCGATCGCGGAGCTCCTTGCGGTCGGCAGCGAGCCGTTCCACGGCGACCCAGCGGTTCCACTCCATCACGGCGCCCCAGCCCCGCTGCGAGAGCTGCGCGTTGGGCAGCCGATAGTGAAAGGTCGGCCGCGGCTTGATCAGGCTGTTGTGAAACAAGGGATCTGGATAATCCGGCTGTAGATGGGCGAAGAGCGGGTAGAGATCCAGCTCACGGTTTCGCGTCGGATTGAAGCTGATGTAATCGGCGATCAGCGTATCGAGGTCGGGTGCGTAGTCAGGCGAGAGCACGTGGAGGGCATAGTGCTTGGGAAAGGGATTGGCATGCGGCAGCACCTCTCGGGTGATGTCGATGTCGATCTCCTTGCGCAGCCAGGCGGCCATGAGCAGATACGCCTGCAGTTGGCGCAGGATGTAGTCGGGCTCCAGGCTTGCGACCTCAGGGTTGAGATGCAGCCCGAAGCCGTACAGGAGGCTGGCATCGGTGCCCTTGGCGCCATGGGCATGCAGCGCCGTGAACAGATTGTCGAGGCGATCCAGCTCATTCCATGGCACCGGCGGGCAGACGATTTCGGTCGGCACCAGCCCCATGACGACATCGCCGATCAGCTGGCGGGTCTTGTGATGGAACTCCATGCGCATCTGATGCCGTTGGCGCTCCCACTCGGTATCGCTGTGCGGCGCCTGCGCCACCAGCCTGGCATCGGGATGGGCGTACTGGGTGTCGAGTTCGATGACGAAATCTCCCCATCGCGTGTGCTCGACTCTCAGCCGGTGGGGGCTGACCTGCTTGAGCTGGCCCCCGAACAGGTCGCGCACCAGCTCACCGGTCTGCTGGGGCGGTAGCCCGGCAAACTCGATCTCGACGCCTATTCGGCGAGTCCTGCCTTGGACATTAAGCGGCTCGGGTGGTGATTGCGGCAGCATGCAGGCATCCTGTGCGACTCGAGAGTCTGAACGCCAGCCTAGCACAGAGCGGATACAAGCCGGCAGGGACCGAACATTGTTCTACTGTTGTCCCAAGGTTTGGCAGAACGGACAAGGAGTGTATAGCGATGCCAGGTGGTTTTACCCGAGCCGGACTCGCCGGCGCCATGCAGGTCATGATTCGCTTTGCGTTGGTGACACTGCTGGTGCTGGTTGCTGCCGGTTCTCTCCATGCCCAGTCGCTGCCTCTCGGCGGCCTCGGCCAGGAGGGTGGGGCTGCGGAAGAGACCCACGACGCCGAGTCGTTCCAGCAGTCGCTCAACGAAGTGATTTCGACACTGGAAGACGAGGAGCGCCGCAGTGCGCTGCTCGGCGAGCTGCGTGACATCCAGCAGGCACACGGCGAAGGGGCTGGCGATGGCGGCACCGTCCAGCGCCAGGGGCTGCTGGGGGCACTGGCCGAGACCTTCAGCGAATTTGGCGAGCAGGCGGAAGCCGGCGAATCGCCGATCGACGACTGGCAGCGCCAGCTTGAACACGGCTGGTCGGAGCTCAGCGAGCTGGTGGTCGATACCGATACCGGCGAAATATTGCGTTTTGCCATTGAAAGTGCCGTCATGCTGGGTATCTGGGCCGGGCTGTTGGTCATTCTGGTCGCCCTTGGCAGGCTGCTGTTCAAGCGACGCCAGCTTCCCCTCGATCTTCCCCGCGAACCGCGCGGGTGGCTGCTGGCACTGCATTTCCTCAGACGCATGCTGCCCTGGGCACTGGCTTTCGTCATCGTCATGGGGTTGGTGCAGGTATTGCCGCCCAGCCCCGGACGCACCCTGGCGCTGATCATTGCCTATCTGGCCCTCTGTGGACGTACCCTGTCGGTGGTCGTCGAGTGCGTGGTCTCGGTATTTACGCGGGGGCATCGCTTCCCGGCGGTGCTGAAGCTGCAGCAGCAGGGGCTGCGCATGCTGTTCGTCATCGGCGCGCTCATCGCGTTGGGGGATGCGCTCAACTCCGCCCGGCTATCCATCATCATCGGTGAGGAGCTGTCAGCCTTGGGCTCGGTGCTGGCCAATATGCTGGCGGCCCTGCTCAGTATCCGCTACATCCTCAAGTTCAAGCGCCCGATCAAGCATCTGATCCGCAACCGCACTTGGCGCGTTCGGCGTGAAGGCGGCACCACCATCGAGCTGGCCCGCGTTACCGGAGAGCTGTGGCACGTACCGGCGCTGCTCGTCGTGGTGGGTTCACTGCTGGCGATCTTCATCACCGTGGGCGATGTCGGGGCGGCGCTCGCCCGTTCGATCGTCTCCGCGGCCTTGCTGGTGCTGACGTTGGTCATAACCGGGCTGATACAGCGCCATAACGAGCGCCGCAGCAAGCGTCGCCGGACCAGCGAGTATCGTCGGCGCCTCGAGCGGTTCGGCTACGCGCTCTCTCACGTGGTGGCATGGTTCGTCTTCGCTGAGCTGTCGCTGCAGGTTTGGGGTGGCTCGCTATTCGGGTTGGGACGAGAGGGCGTGGCCGGGGTGCGTATCGGCCAGGCACTGCTGGCATTGGGCTTTACGGTGCTGCTGGCCTGGCTGGTATGGATCTTTGCCGATACCGCCATTCAGCGCGCACTGATTTCCTCGGCACGCTCCAGGGGTCGGCGCGTCAACCAGGCGCGGGCTCAGACCATCACGCCAATGATACGCAACGTGATGTTCGCCACCATCGTGATCATTGCCGCTATCGTCGGGTTGGCCAACCTGGGGGTCAACGTCACCCCCTTGCTCGCAGGTGCCGGGGTCATCGGCTTGGCTGTCGGCTTCGGTGCCCAGACGCTGGTTCAGGATCTGATCACGGGCATTTTCATCATCATCGAGGATTCGCTGGCGGTGGACGACTTCGTCCAGATCAACGGCCACATGGGCACCGTGGAAGGTCTGACCTTGCGCACCGTCCGGCTGCGCGATCTGGACGGCATCCTGCATATCATTACCTTCAGTGCCATCCAGTCGATCCACAACATGTCGCGACATTTCGGCATAGCGCTGATGCGTATCCGTATCCCGCATGTCATGAAGATCGACGACGCCATCACGCTGATGCAGGAGACTGCCCAGGAGCTACGCCAGGATCCGATGATGCGCCATCACATCTGGTCGCCGCTGGAGATGCAGGGCATCGACCGCTTCGATGAAGGGGCTGCCATTCTGCGCATGCGTTTTCGCACGGCTCCGGTCATGCAGTGGGACGTGGCACGCGCCTTCAACCTTCTGCTCAAGCAGCGCATGGAAGTCCAGGGTGTCGATCTGGGCATGCCGCGCCTGAGCGTCAGCATGGAAGGCCAGCCGGGCGACACGATGGAAGACGGCCGAACCGAGGGGGATGGGAACGCTTCCATCCCGCGTGATGCCAAGGGGCGGGCGCCCGGTGAAGCCGGTATTGCCGATCCCCTCGGGGCGACCAACCCGCAGCGCTCGTCGCCGGACGCCTCTTAGAGAGCAAGCCGGACTGGCTTGAAATCTCCAGCCCGTGAGAGATGGCAAGCGGGCTGGATAACCCCGTACTATGAGGGGCATATGCCCTGGGTCGGGCCTCTGGTACAAGGAGTCGCGACGACGTGATTACCGTCGAGCGCAAGGACAGCTTTCACCTCAAGATCTCCCGTGTGCTGCAGGAGGAGACGTCGCATCGACTGGACCTGTTCCTGTTCGTGCCTGGTGAACTCGGGCTCAACGAGCACGTGATTTCCGAAGATGCCTTTTATTACAGTGCCATCCACGCCAAGCGCACCTATTACAGTGACAAGCATCACTTGCCGCTGGTGCTCAGTCGCCTGGCCAGTCGCGGCAAGTTGAGCACCGAGCAGTACCGCCTCAGCCTTAGCCTGTATGCCTATCAGTATGTGGTGGCTCTCGATCGGGCGACGCAGGGCCTGTTGGATACAGCGCGCAAGGTGAAGCAGGACGAGTCGCACGGAGAGGGCGAGGAGTCGACGGCGGAGGATGCGGTGCGGGCTGGGGAGACGAGCGAGACTGTCTCCAGCTTGTCGGCGGGGCTTCACGAAAGGCTCGAGGAGCTGTGTGAATTGGCACAGGGCATCCTGCGGCGGCTGCGGCGCAACAAGCCCAGTGACGACGGGCTCTACAAGTACTACGCCAACATCGACAACTATCTTTCATGGTTCACCGAGCAGCGCCTGTTGGCCCTCTTGGCGCATCTGCCGCGAGGTCGCGATTACCGCACCATCCGCGAGCGGTTCCTGGAGATATGCCAGTTCGAGAGCGAACATCGCGAGCAGGAAGAGTACAACGCCAGCCGGGTGACCCGCGATCCGACCCGAATGTCCAACAAGATGCGCCTGTTGCGGCGTCTCATCGAGTACCCGGTCACTCTCAAGCAGAAGACTCAGGAGCTGGGGAGTGCGGAGCAGAAGGCGGTGAAGGGGCTTGCCACCGGGCTGGTGATGATTTTCGTGTCGTTGGGGCTGCTCCAGGCCCGTGACGCACTAGGTAACATTACTGCCTTGTTCGTGTTGGCCATGGCGGTGCTCTACGCCATGCGTGAAGTTTTCAAGGATGACCTGCGCAATACCCTGTGGCGCTGGCTGCGCAAGGGTAGGCCCAAGTGGCGGCGGCAATACTTCGATGCCACCAGTAACGCCCTGGTCGGACGGCAGCTCGAGTGGTTCGACTACAAGCGCTTCAGCAAGCTCGACGAGCAGATTCAGCGTGTGCGACAGCGCAACGTGGCTCAGCGGGAGGAGGTGGTGCTGCACTATCGCTCCAGCTCACGCATGTCACCCACGCGGTTCCTGAGCGGCTATGAGCAGACACGAGAGACCCTGGCACTCGACCTGTCCCAGCTGACCCGACTGATGGACAAGGGCAGCCACCACGTGTATCGGCTCAAGGACGGCCAGGTCAGCAGGGAGTCGGTGGAGAAGCGGCATCTGCTCAACCTGGTGGTGCGAGAGGAGGTCGCCCACGCCGAGCCGATCCTGCAGCGCTGGAAGATCGTCATGAGTCGTTCGCGCATCGTCGATGTGGTCAAGGTGCATCAGGAAGGGGGGCTCGCACCCGAGGCAGACGCTACTCGGGATACAGAGCCCGCTATGGGATAACCGCCTGCGCACTGCCCTTGTTGTAGATCAAGTCGCCCGGCAGTCTCCTCTGCTACCGTTTGAAATGTTGAGAATTGTGACTCTCGGCAAGTCGGACTAGATTTCAGAGAAACAATGCCAGGAGATGCCAGCATGCAAGCCGCCGATGTCATGACCGCCAAGGTCATCACCGTATCACCCGAAACGGACGTTCGAGAAATTGCACGGTTGTTGCTCGAGCATAATATCAGCGCCTTGCCCGTGGTAGATGCCGGGGGAGCCGTGCTTGGCATTGTCAGCGAGGGCGACCTGATGCGTCGGGTCGAGAACGGCACCGAGCGCCGTAAATCCTGGTGGTTGAAGTCCATTTTCGCGGGGGCCAACAATGCCAGCGAGTACGTCAAGACTCACGCTCGCAAGGCGCATGAGATCATGACGTCAAACCCGATCACCATTGCCGAGGACGAGCCCCTGTATCGCGTGGCCAAGCTGCTGGAAAAGCATCACATCAAGCGGGTACCGGTGGTGCGGGACGGCAAGCTGGTGGGCATCGTCAGCCGAGCCAATCTGCTGCGCGGGTTCTCGGCGGTAGCGCTCGATACCGAGACGCCGGTCACGGCCAACGACCGCGACATCCGTGATGCCATCCTCAAGGAAGTGGATGAGAACACCGGGGTGTGGGTCGACCGCATCAACGTGATCGTCACCGACGGAGCGGTGCAGGTGTGGGGTATCGTCGAAAGTCAGGAAGAGAAAATGGCGGTACAAGTCGCGGCGGAGAATACTCCCGGAGTGAAGTCCGTGGAAAACAACCTGGGGATGATGCCGCGGGGCGTCGGCCATTTCTAAGCGACTCCTGCCAACGTAAGCGGGGCGGCCATTGGGCCGCCCCGCTTCACTCTGGCGTGTTCGACCGGCTCGCTCAGCCGATACGTTTGAGCGCCGCCTCCAGGTTGGCCAGGCTGCGCTCGGGGTCGTGCAGTTTGTCGAGGCCGAACAGGCCGATACGGAAGGCCTGGTAACTCTCCCCCTCATCGCACATGAGCGGCACGCCTCCGGCCACCTGCACGCCGGCCTCGGCGAACTTGCCCACGATCGCTGGGTCGCCGGTGTAGCACACCACCACCCCGGGGGCCTCGAAGCCCGGCGCCGCCACGCTGCGGTAGCCATAGCGGGCCATGAGGTCGCGCACGCCGCTCCCCAGCGCCAACTGCTCTTCGCGCACTCTGTCGAAGCCGTACTCGGCGGTCTCCTGCATGATGTCGCGCAGGCGAGCCAGGCTATCGGTGGGCAGGGTGGCGTAGTAGGCATGCCCGCCGTTCTCGTAGGTTTCCATGATCCACAGCCACTTGCGCAGATCGCAGGCAAAGCTGGTGCTGACGGTTTCCTCGATGCGCTCGCGGGCCCGTTCGGAGAGCATCACCATGCCGCAGCAGGGCAGACCGCTCCAGCCTTTCTGTGGGGCGCTGACCAGCACGTCGACGCCGATTTCAGCCATGTCCACCCATAGCGTGCCGGAAGCGATGCAGTCGAGCACGAACAGTCCGCCGACGTCATGAACCGCCGCAGCGACCCGCTTCAGATAGTCATCGGGCAGCAGCAGACCGGCGGACGTTTCCACATGGGGTGCGAAGACGACGCCCGGACGCTCCTCGCGAATGGTGCGCTCGACCTCTTCGATAGGGGCCGGTGCGAAGGGCGCCTGGCTGTCCTGCGGCTCCAGGCGGCGCGCCTTGAGTACCGTGGTCGACGTGGCGATGGCGCCCATTTCGAGAATCTGTGACCAGCGATAGCTGAACTGACCATTGCGCACGATCAGGCAGTGCTGGTTGGTGGCGAACTGACGAGCCATGGCCTCCATGCCGAAGGTGCCGCTGCCCGGCACGATCACTGCGCTACGAGCCCGGTAGACCCTCTTGAGGGTGGTCGAGATATCGCGCATCACCCCTTGAAAGCGCTGCGACATATGGTTGAGCGAACGATCGGTGTAGACCACCGAATATTCGAGCAGGCCATCGGGATCGACATCGGGCAACAGTGCGGGCATTGGGTTCTCCCATCTTCTATATCGGCATCGTTTGAGTGGCATCGAGCCAGAAAGGATATGCCGATTCCAGACGCCTAACCAGCGTGCGGCCCCAGGCAGCGGCAGGGCAGGTTCGAGACACAAAAGGTGCTTGGCAACGGACTTGGGTCAGCTGGCGGTTTTCTGCCCCACCGCAGGCCAGCAGGCCTGCGGAAAGGGTGCCATCATTTGTGGCAGAAATAGACCTTGGCAGGGGGAATGTTGATCGGTTCGAAGGTGCTCTCCACGCGTGAAAATATCTGACGCAGGTCGGAGGAAACCTTGGGCGAGAACTGGTAGATCAACATGGACCCTTCCGGGGCCAGCGCCTTCTGGCTCTCTTGCAGGATACGTTCACGGCAGTCGGCCGGCATGGTGCTGAAGGGAAGGCCGGCTACCACATAGTCGGCTGCCGGCAGTCCCAGCCGCTCGAGTTCGGCCTCGATGTTCTCTGCGGAGCCAGCTATCACCTTGAGGCGTGGGTCGGTCATGGAGCGGTTCAGAAAGTCGACGAAATCGTCGTTGGTCTCGATGACCACCAGCGTGGCGTCGGGATGCAGGCGGTCCAGTATCTCGTGGGTGATGGTACCCACGCCGGGGCCGTATTCGACGATGACCCGGGCGCGATCCCAATCCACGGGCTCCAGTAGCCGGCGAATCAGAAAGGACGAGCTGGGGATGATGGAACCCAGCATGCGGGGGTGCTTGAAAAAATTGCGGGCGAAAAGCGTCAGTTGGGCTCGTCGTTCAGGGCCTGCCACGACCGGGGGTCGCTCTTGAACCGCCATGGGCATTCCTCCTTCAGTTGTAGCTTAACATGCCTCCACTCTAGGCTAGCCGGCGCCGGCATGAAAGGGCGGGGTGTCGGGAGGAGTCACTTCCAGCGGTATGGCTACGTTCGGCAGACGCCATTGCGTTGAATTAAGGCTAAAGAAGGATGTGGAATATACTTGACGCCAAACGTGGCGATGTTTAGCTTGAATGTTGAAACTTTGAGTGAACGTCTTGCATTATTCTTGACGTCTGCACCCTTTGAAATTGCCGCGGGTGAAACGATGCCTCACGACAACTCCAACGCACCGCACTCATCTCAGTCACCCTTGATCACCTTTGCCGGCGTGCAGAAGACCTACGATGGTGAAAGCCTGGTCGTTAAGGATCTCAACCTGACGATTCGCCAGGGCGAGTTCGTGACTCTGCTTGGCCCGTCCGGCTCCGGCAAGACCACCTGCCTGATGATGCTGGCCGGCTTCGAGGTGCCCACCAGTGGCGACATCCTGTTGCGCGACCAGCGACTCAACAGCGTACCGCCTCACAAGCGCAACTTCGGCATGGTGTTTCAGAACTATGCGCTTTTTCCGCACATGACGGTAGAGGAGAACATCCGCTATCCGCTCAAGACGCGACGAATGCCGAACGCCGAGGCCGACCGCAAGGTGGCGCGCATTCTCGACATGATTCAGCTGCGCGACTTCGCCAAGCGTCGGCCCACCCAGCTTTCCGGGGGGCAGCAGCAGCGAGTGGCGTTGGCGCGCTCGCTGGTCTTCGAGCCGCAGTTGGTGTTGATGGACGAGCCGCTAGGGGCGCTGGACAAGCAGCTGCGCGAGCAGATGCAGCTGGAAATCAAGCATCTGCATGAGCAGCTGGGACTCACCGTGGTCTTCGTGACTCACGATCAGAGTGAAGCCTTGACCATGTCGGACCGGGTAGCCGTGTTCAACGATGGCGTCATTCAGCAGATCGATACGCCGAACAATCTCTACGAGCATCCGGCCAATGCCTTCGTCGCCCAGTTCATCGGCGAGAACAATACTCTGCCGGGCCGTATCGAGTCGGTGGAGGGGCGTCACTGTCGTGCTCGCTTCGGCGATGGCTTCAGCACTGGCGCGTTGATCGGACCCAGCCTTGCCGTCGGCGACGCCACGCGCCTCTCGATTCGCCCCGAGCGGGTCAAGCTCAACGGCTCCGCGCAAGGGCTACCCAATCGGATTCAGGCACGGATACGCGAGTTCATCTATCTGGGCGATCACCTGCGGGTGCGCTGCGAGTTGGCGGGTAATGACGAGTTCATGGCGCGAGTGCCCGTGGACGATTTCGAAAGCAGCATGCAGCCGGGCGACCTGGTCGATGTCGGCTGGCGAGACGAGGACGTGCGCGCGCTTGACGCATCCTGAGCCAGGCGTACGCCCACGCAGGGACGCAGCAATGAAACCTCTACCGCAACACACCAATAACAAGGCCTTTGGCCGGGAGATGAACAATGACTCAACAGCGCTTCCCACTGTCCCGTATCCGTCGTGGCATCGCCTTAGGTAGCCTGGTCACCTTGGGTCTGGCGGTTTCCACCAGCGCCCAGGCGCTGACCGTTATCTCCTTCGGCGGCGCATCCGGCGACGCCATGCAGAAGGCCTATTACGGCCCCTTCATGGAAGAGACTGGCATCAGCCTGACCCCGGGCGATTACAACGGTGAGCTGTCACGCATTCGTGCCATGGTGGAAACCGGCAACGTCAGCTGGGACCTGGTGGAAATGGAGTCACCGGAGCTGGTACGCGGCTGTTTCGAAGGCCTGTTCGAGCCCATCGATTGGCAGCGCCTGGGCCTTGGCAACGTGCTGATCGATGCCGCCTTCGATGAATGCGGCGTGGGCACCTTCGTATGGTCGACAGTGCTCGCCTATAACGCCGATGCGCTGGATACCGCGCCCACCTCCTGGAGCGACTTCTGGGACGTCGAGCAGTTCCCCGGCACCCGCGGGCTGCGTCGTGGCGCCAAGTACACCCTGGAATTTGCACTGATGGCCGACGGTGTCGCTGCCGACGAGGTCTACGAGGTGCTGCGCACCGACGAGGGTGTCGATCGTGCCTTCGCCAAGCTCGATGAGCTCAAGGACCACATTCAGTGGTGGGAAGCCGGCGCCCAGCCGCCCCAGTGGCTGGTGGCGGGTGACGTGGCCATGACCTCTTCCTACAACGGCCGGATCGCCGCCGCTCAGGAAGAGGGCAGCAACCTGGAAATCGTCTGGAACGAGAGCATCTACGACCTCGACTACTGGGCCATCGTCGCTGGCAGCGATCACGTCGACGAAGCTTACGCCTTCATCGAGTTCGCCAGTCAACCCGAGAACCAGGCGGTCTATTCCAGCGAGATCCCCTACGGCCCGGTGCACCCGGATGCCATCGCCCAGCTCGACGACGCTCAGGCACGACGCATGCCCACCCATGAGGAGAACATGGCGGGCGCATTGGCCATCGACACCGGCTTCTGGGTCGATCACGGCGAAGAGCTGGAGCAGCGTTTCAGCGCTTGGGCAGCACGCTGATAGACGATGCAGCAGCGGCCCTCGGCCGCTGCTGCACTGTTATCGTCCTCGTCCCCGGGGCGCCGGGGACGTCACGCTAGATCCATGGGGAAGGCGATGTCAGCGAACCAGACGGCAACCCTGTCGTCGGCACGGCCCGGCGGCAACCTCAAGGCGCAGTTACGCCGTGCCGAGCGCCTGCGCAAGCTCAAGGCCATCGGCCTGGTGGCACCACTGGCCCTGTTCCTGGTCGTGGTGTTCGTCATCCCGATCGGCAACATGCTGTGGCGCAGCGTCGACAATACCGAGCTCGACTCGGTCATGCCGCTCACCGCGGAAGGACTCAGGCACTGGGATGGCACCGGGCTGCCGGATGATGCGACGCTTGCGGCCTTCGTTGCCGAGCTGCGCGATTCCCGCCAGGGCGGTGGGCTGGGTCGCATCGGACGCCGTCTCAACTACGAGGATACCCGCTATCGCAGCCTGTTGATGAATGCGCTGCGTAGCCTGCCGGCGGCAGAAACCATCGATACCGATATCGATTGGGCTGCCACCCTGGCCGATATCGACCCCGCCTGGGGCGAAACCGAAACCTGGCTAGGCATTCAACGCGCCGCGCCCACCACCACTGACCGATATCTGTTGGCGTCCCTCGACATGCAGCGCGGTGTGGATGGCGATATCCAGCGCGTCGGCGAGCGTGACCGTATCTATTTGAAGGTATTCCAGCGCACCATGATCATCGCCGGCGGCGTCACCCTGATCTGCCTGGCGCTGGGCTTCCCGCTGGCCTATCTGTTGGCGACCCTGCCAGCGAAAACCAGCAACCTGTTGATGATACTGGTGCTGCTGCCGTTCTGGACCTCGCTGCTGGTGCGCACGGCAGCGTGGATCATCCTGCTGCAGTCCAATGGCCTGGTGAACCAGAGCCTTATCTTCACCGGGCTGATCGACTCGCCGTTGCAGCTGGTATTCAACCGGGTCGGCGTGTTCTTCGCCATGGTGCATATCCTGCTGCCGTTCATGGTGCTGCCGCTCTACAGTGTGATGAAGGGCATTTCGCCGAGCTACCAGCGCGCCGCGGTATCGCTTGGCGCCCACCCCTTTGCCGCCTTCTGGCAGGTCTATGCCCCCCAGACAGTCTCCGGGGTGGCTGCGGGCACCATTCTTGTCTTCATCATGGCACTGGGCTACTACATCACCCCGGCGCTGGTAGGCGGTCCGGCCGACCAGATGGTCAGCTACTACGTAGCCTACTACACCAACACCACCAACAACTGGGGCATGGCGGCAGCGCTGGGCAGCCTTCTGCTGGTCATCACGCTACTGCTCTACCTGGTTTATCACCGTCTGGTGAATCGCAAGCAGCTGATCAGGAGTTGAGCCATGTCATTGCCACCCTATGCCTCGCCGGTTGAAAAAGTGTGGTTCTGGACATTCCGCATCCTCTGCGGTCTGGTACTGCTGTTCCTGATTACGCCGGTGCTGGTGATCATCCCACTGTCGTTCAGCAGCGGCTCCTTCCTGACCTACCCGCTGCCGGGCTTCTCGCTGCGCTGGTACGAGGCGATTTTCACCTCCTCGGCGTGGATGGGCGCATTGAAGAACAGCCTCATCGTGGCACCGTTGGCCACGCTGCTGGCGATGATCTTCGGCACCTTGGCAGCTGTTGGCCTCAACCGTGCGGACTTCCCCGGCAAGGGATTGATCGTGGCGCTGCTGATCTCGCCCATGGTGGTTCCGCTGGTCATCGTCGCGGTGGGCATGTACTTCTTCTTCGCCCAGGTCGGCCTGCTCAACTCCTACACAGGGCTGGTGCTGGCTCACACGGTGCTGGGCGTGCCCTTCGTGGTGATTACCGTCAATGCGACCCTGCAGGGCTTCGACTTCAACCAGGTGCGTGCCGGGGCGAGCCTCGGAGCGAACCCGATGCGGGTCTTTTTCACCGTGGTGCTGCCGCAGATAGTGCCTGGCGTGGTGTCGGGTGGGCTGTTTGCCTTTGCCACCTCCTTCGACGAGGTGGTGGTGGCGCTGTTCATTGCCAGCCCCACCGAGCGGACGTTGCCGATCCAAATGTTCTCCGGCATTCGTGAGAACATCAGCCCAGCCATTGCGGCCATGGCCACCATTCTGATCCTCCTCTCGACGCTGCTTTTGGTTACCATGGAGCTGTTACGACGGCGCAGCGAGAGATTGAAAGCCAGTATCTGAAACTCCTCGCTCTGCCATCTTTGCCACGACTGCGCCCCGTTTTCACGGGGCGCAGTCGTGGCATGAGGCCTGACGCCCGCGGCTGCGGGCTTGAACGGAGCGCTGCGTGAACGACTTTGTGATCATCGGTGGCGGGGTCATCGGTATGCTGAGCGCCTGTCAGCTGGCCGAGGCTGGGCATGGCGTGACTCTGGTGGAGCGGGGGCGCTGCGGCCAGGAGTCCTCCTGGGCCGGCGGCGGCATCGTTTCTCCGCTATACCCTTGGCGCTACAGTGAACCGGTGTCCCGGCTCGCCCAAGGGGCAGGGCAGTGCTATGCCGAGTTGGCCGCCACGCTGATGGATTCCACCGGGATCGATATCGAGTATCGCCAGAAGGGGCTGCTCTATCTGCGAGTGGACGACGCCGAGCGTGCCTGTGGCTGGGCGCAGCGGCAAGGCTGGCCGCTGGAGCAGGTCGATGCGGATTTCCTCTACGCCAAGGAGCCTTGGCTGTGCGAAGGTCTGAGCGACGGCCTGTGGATGCCCAGCCTGGGTAGCGTGCGCAACCCTCGGCTGTGCCGGGCGTTACGCGCCCGGCTGGAGATGTTGCCCAACGTCACGCTCATGGAAGACGCCCCGGTAGAGCGCCTCGTCATCGAGCGCGGCCGTGTGCTGGGTGTGGTGACCGCCCAAGGGCGCGTCGATGCCGGCCGGGTGATCCTGTGCGGCGGCGCCTGGAGCGGTGTACTGCTGGCCGAACATGACGTCGCGTTACCCGTGAGGCCGGTGAAAGGCCAGATGATGCTGTTTGCCACGCCGCCCATGCCCGGGGGGCGTCAGCTTCTCGAGCGGGTGGTGCTGGCCGATGGACGCTATCTGATTCCGCGAAGCGACGGCCGGGTGCTGGTCGGCTCGACCCTGGAGCAGGCCGACTTCGACAAGCGCACCACCGAGGAGGCGCGGGAGTCGCTGTGGCGTAGCGCGGTGGCAATGCTGCCTGCACTGGCCGAGTGCCGGGTGGAGCACCACTGGGCAGGGCTGCGCCCGGGGGCGCCGGACGGCATCCCCTTCATCGGCGCGGTGCCGGGCATCGAGGGGCTCTACGTCAATGCCGGACACTACCGCAACGGCCTGGTATTGGCACCGGCGGCGACT
This sequence comes from Halomonas sp. TH-94, assembly GCF_057473365.1. Lineage (NCBI taxonomy): Bacteria > Pseudomonadati > Pseudomonadota > Gammaproteobacteria > Oceanospirillales > Halomonadaceae > Halomonas > Halomonas sp. TH-94. Next base: position 19,357 of record NZ_JBYCKL010000016.1, on the reverse strand, counting down.
CGGCTGCTGGTGGACCTGCTGCTCGAGCGCGAGACGACCTTCGACCCGGCGCCCTATCGGCCGGACCGGCGCATGGGCCGACCCAGCATCGCATTCGCTCAGCTACGCTGAGCGGCCTGGATGGCCGTCAGCGCAATGGTGAAGACGATATCGTCCACCAGAGCGCCGCGGGACAAATCATTGACCGGCTTGTTGAGGCCCTGCAGCATCGGCCCCACGCTGACCACCCTGGCGCTGCGCTGAACAGCCTTGTAGGTCGTATTGCCGGTGTTGAGGTCGGGGAAGACGAACACCGTGGCACGGCCCGCCACCGGCGAGTCGGGCGCCTTCTGACGACCAACGCTCTCGATGGCGGCGGCATCGTACTGCAAGGGCCCGTCGATCAGCAGGTCCGGCGCCAGCTCGCGGGCCAGGCGCGTGGCCTGACGCACCTTGTCGACGTCGGCACCGCTGCCGGACTCCCCGGTGGAGTAGCTGATCATGGCCACTCGCGGCTCGATACCGAAGGCCTGGGCGGAACGCGCGCTCTGGATGGCGATTTCGGCCAGGGCCTCGGCGTCGGGGTCGGGGTTCACCGCACAGTCGCCGTAGACCACCACCTGTTCGGGCAACAGCATGAAGAAGATCGACGATACCTGGCGGTAGTCGGGAGAGGTCTTTATCAATTGGAAGGCGGGGCGCACGGTGTTGGCAGTGGTGTGAATGGCACCGGACACCAGACCGTCCACCTCGTCGAGCTGCAGCATCATGGTGCCCAGTACCACATTGTCCTGCAGCTGATCTTCCGCCGTCAGTTCGTTCACCTTGCCGCGGCGGCGCTCCACCATGGGCGCCACGTAGCGGCTTCGAATGCGTTCGGGGTCGAGAATTTCAAGCCCTTCGGGCAGCTCGATACCGCGGTTGCGAGCGACCTCCTCGACCTCTTCGCGGCGTGCCAGCAGCACGCAGTTGGCAATCCCTCGGCGCTGACAAATGGCAGCGGCTTCCACGGTACGCGGCTCGCTGCCCTCGGGCAGGATGATCCGCCTGTTGGCACGCTGGGCCAGCTTGACCAGCTGATGACGAAAGGCCGACGGTGACAGCCGGCGGGTGAACCCACGGCTGAGGTGGTCCTTGAGCCACTGCAGATCGAGGTGGCCGGCAACGAAGCGGGTCACCTGCTCGGCGCGCTCCAGGTCGTCCATGGGGATGTCATTGCCCATCCTGCCCAGGTTCTTGGCCGTGGTGAAACTATCGGTGTCCACCGCCAGTACCGGCATGCCGGTCTTCAGCGCCGGACGGCACATCTCGATCATGTTCTCGTTCGGCATGAAGCCGTTGGTCAGCAGTACGCCGGCCATGGGCACGCCGTTCATGGTGGCCAGCGCAGAGGCCAGCACGATGTCGTCGCGATCTCCCGAGGTGACGATCAAGCTGCCCGGACGGAACGCGTGCAGTGCATTGGCAGCGCTGCGTGCGCACAGGCTGGTGGAAAGAACCCGGCGATTGGCGGCGTCGCCCTCATGCAGAAACTTGGCGTCGAGCGCCCGCGCCACGTCGACCACTCGCGGGGCGATAAGCGCGGGGTTGTAGGGCACCACGCCGATCAGGTGGAAGCGGTCGGTAGCCAGCGCCGGCGAGTGCCGGCGCAACTCGGCGAGAAAGGCGTCGTCGAGCATCACATTGCTGGTGCCGGCGGCCAGGGCCGGCTCTTCGGCGCCGGAAAGATTCTGCATGCGCATGAGGATACAGCCCAGGGTGCGAGCAGAGCCCACGCCGCCGAAGGCGCTGGCGTGCATGTCGAGCTGCTCGGCCAGCGCTGCGGGAGCGGCGGTATCACCGCTCCCGACCAGAATGGTGCGTGCATTGAGGGCATGGGCCAACTGGGCGTTGAGCTGGGTGGCATAGGTTCCATGGGCGGTGGGCACCACACCCTCCACCACGATCAGGTCCGGTGACGCACCCTCCTGGCTATTCACCGCCTCATCGAACAGTTCGATGACCTGCTCCATCAGCACGTCGATGCGATCCTGGCGCAGCAGGCGTTCCATGTCGGACTGGCCGATGGGCGGTGGCGGGCGCAGCCCGAGCGTGCTGCTCACAAGCGCGGTGGAACGATCGGGGCCGGGGCCGTTGAGTTCGTCCTGGCGGAAGGGCTTGAGGAATCCGGTCTTGAGACCAATGGTGTCGAGTGCCTGCATCAGGCCCAGGCTGGCCGAGGTCAGGCCGACCCCGACGCCGGTGGGCACCATCAGCAGAACCTGGACCTGGGGACGAACGTCATGCGGAGTCATGCAGTGGCCTCTTCCAGTCGCTGGCGAGTTTCGGTGGCGATCTGACCCTCTTCGTCGGTGGGAATGACCCACAGCTGACGGCCGCCGGCATCGATGCGGCCTTCACGTCCACGAATGGTTTCGCTGTTGATAGTGCGATTCAGCTCAAAGCCGAAATGCGGCAGCAAGGCCGTTACCCGCTCGCGTATCGGTGCGGAGTTCTCACCGATGCCGCCGGTGAAGACCAGGCCGTCCAGGCGGGGTAGAGCACAGCTGAGCGCTGCCAGCGACTTGGCGATGCGATAGCAGAACACTTCGATGGCGAGTCTGGCTCCTTCATGCCCCGCTGCGGCGGCGGTTTCCAGCTCGCGCATGTCATTGGTCAGTCCGGACAGCCCCAATAGGCCGCTATCACGATTCAGGACTTCGTCGATGCGTTCGAGGCTCCATGACAGCTGACGTGACAGGTGTGCGTGCAGGCCCGGGTCGACGTCACCACTGCGGGTGCCCATGGCCACGCCTTCCAAGGGAGTCAGTCCCATACTGGTATCCAGGCTCTGACCCTCCCATACCGCGCAGGTGGAGCAACCATTGCCCAGATGAGCGGTGAGCCAACCGCCACCCGCCAGGCCGCTCAACGCCTCGGCGCGGCGGCTGACATAGGCATGGCTGGTACCGTGAAAGCCATAGCGACGAATGCCATGATCGCGATAGAGCGCTTCAGGCAGGGCGTAGCGGTAGGCTCGTGGTGGCAGGCTCTGATGAAAGGCGGTATCGAACACGGCTACCTGGGGCAGGTCGGGAAACAGACGCCGGGTGGCGGCAACGCCCGCCAGGTTGGCGGGGTTGTGCAGCGGAGCCAGAGCTGCCGTCTGTTCGATAGCGGCTACCACATCGTCGTCGATCAACGCGGCGCGGGTGAAGTGCTCGCCGCCGTGCACGATGCGATGGCCCACTGCCACCGGCAGACGCCCCTCGAGGCGTTCGAATATGGCTTCCAGCGCGCGAGCATGGTCGGCATCCGCCAGCGGCTGTTCGAACGGCTCGCCGTTGCTGTCGGTTCCCTTCAGGCGGGCTTCGCCGCTGCCCAGCCGTTCGGCAAGCCCCGACAAACGCGGGCCAGCCGGATCCTTGGGTACGAGAGCGTACTTGATCGATGAGGAACCGCAGTTGATGACCAGTACCGAAGTCTCCATCCGTTCTCCTGTGGCAGGCTGTAGGGGCAGCATAGACGTAAGACCTTAGTCTATCATGCTCGGCCGTACAGACACCGGTTCTGTCATGTCAGCGCGTGTTTCGTCATGCTATGCGCTCGCCCCCTTCCGGATCCTAGGCATGCCCACGTCGTTGCGCTCTGACGCTCTTCTCCCGCGCCATCTCGCCATTGCCCTCCTGGCCGCCGTAGCGACGCTGTTCGCCAGCAATCATGTGGCGGCCCGTCTGGCTTTCGACGAGGGCACCGGTGTGCTGCTGGCCGTACTGGTTCGCTCGACCACGGCGCTGGCGGTATTGGTGGTGCTGCTCGTTTGGCAGCGCAAGTCGCTGCGTTTCCCGCCCGGAGCCGGGCGCTGGCAATTGCTGGCCGGCCTGATGGTGGCCATTCAGAGCCTGTGCCTCTACTCGGCGGTGGCGCGCATCCCCGTGGTCGTGGCGCTGCTGCTGATGAATACCTTTCCCATCCAGTTGGCGCTGCTCACCTGGGCGCTGGGCGGGCCGCGCCCGACGCTGCGTGCCGCGCTGATCATGGCAGTGATCCTGGCGGGTCTCGTGGTAGTGCTGGACGTTCCCGCCTGGCTGGCATCTCCCGAGGCGCTGGGTCCAGATTGGCTGCCGGGAATCGCCTTTGGCCTGGGCGCGGCGGCGGCCTTTTCCGTGGCGCTGTGGACCACCGAGCGGCATCTGGCGGCGGTGGGCAGTACTCTACGCAGCCTGTTGACCATGCTCACGGTGCTAGTGCTGATGGTCGTTGCCGGTGCATTGCAGCTGGTGCCGGGTGGTATGGCGCTGCCGGCAAGCCCGGTGGGTTGGGGAGCGCTGGCGGCGCTGGCGCTGTTCTACAGCGTGGCTTTCTCGGTGCTGTTCATCAGCGTGCCGCGGCTGGAGATGGCGCGCAATGCGCCGGTGATGAACGTCGAGCCGGTCGCCTCGCTGCTGCTGGGCTATCTGGTGCTTGGGCAGCTGCTGTCGGGTATTCAGCTGATTGGCGGGGCGATCGTGCTTGGGGGTATCGTCACGCTCAGCCTTTCACCGCGCTGAGTTGGAAAAGACGGGTCGTTTACAACTCGATACCTTATCCCGGTGGCAATGGCTTGCAGGGAAAAATCCTGTGTACCACACTGAGGACCGGTGTATGGAAACACTGTTTCTTAATGGAGGTGCAGACATGAAACTGCTAGCCGTTCCCGCTGCCGTCGTGATGGCCGGTGCATTCGCTTCCTCGGCCCAGGCACAACAGGCTCAACCGCAGACTCAAGGTCAGGTTCAACCTCAGGCTCAGACCCAGGGGCAGGCCCAGCAGGGTACCCAGGTTCAAGCGCAACAGCGCTCTCAGGCTCAGGCGCAGCCACGCACCCAGCATCAGGGTCAGATGCCTATGTATCCACAGGGCTATATCGGCGCCGATGCCATGTTCTGGGATCTCAGCAACGACGCCGGGCCTTCAGGCGATTCCGCCGGCCTGCGCCTGCGCGGCGGCGCCCAGTTCAATGAATTCTTCGGTGTGGAAGCCCACCTGGGTACCGGCGGCTCAGATGGCCCGGTCGAGCTGGACCATCTCATCGGTGTCTACGGTAAGGGTATCGTGCCGCTGTCGCAGGAATTCCGTCTCTACGGTCTGGCAGGTATTACCGAAGTCGACTTCGATGTTGATCGCCAAGACGGCATTTCCTACGGTGCGGGCGCCGAGTTCGACATCGCGCCCAACTTCTCCGTTGGCGCCGACTACATGCGCTACCTGGATCGCTCCGACCACACCTTCGATGCGGCAAGCGTCGGTTTGCGCTATCGCTTCTAAAGCCGACTCAGTTCACCGCAGCGAACGCGAAGCGTCCCCGGCCAGGCCGGGGACGCTTCGTCTCGCCTGGTGGCCATGTCAGGCTCCGGGCCATTTCCCCTGTTCCTTCCAACTGGCCAGCAGTGCGGGCAGATGCTTGAGTTCCGCACTCTCCACGACCTCAACCTGATAGCCCTGCAGACGTTGAAGCTCGGTTAGCCGTTGGCTGGCCTTGTCGAACTCGCCGCAGGCAAGCAGCACGCGTGAAGCATGCAGGCCGGCGGAGTGGGCGAGTATCTCATGCAGCCGCTTCAGACCCTGCTCGATGCAGGCTTCGCCACCCGGGCGGGCGATGAGCCACTCCACGAACAGCAACTGATTGCACTCGACCGCCAGGCAATCGGATACCACGGGCTCGGCATTGTGCTGCACGCTCAGATCGAGAACATGGGCCCCGCTGCACATCTGGGTGAGCCCTGCCTCCTGGGCACTGAGCCAGGTGAACTCCGTCAGCCAGCCGCCACCCAGGTAAAGTGCGCTTTCCAGATCATCGATGATGATTTTCGTAGGGGCGTCGCTCGACCACTGCAGCAGCTGAGCATCATCGAGGGCGTTCAACGCGTCGGTGGCAGGAAAGCCCGGCGTTGCCAGCAGATGCTGGCATTCACCGCCTTGGCGCAGGCGAGCTTTCGAGCGCGGGCCGGGTGGCGCAAGCACCCCATCGCTGCCGTGAACGATGTCGTGAAGCTCGCCGAGCAGGCCTGCCAGCCGGTCGGCATGATGAGCGAGGTAGGTCGTGAGGCTCTTGCGCCGCTGGCTCTTCTCACGCCAAGGCGCCTTGTCGGAGAGGGCGCGAACCCGCTTGCGGCCATTGGCCTGCAGGTAGCGGTCGACATTCAGCACCGGTTCGATGGCAGTCGTTTCGGGTGGCATGTCTGGGCTGTCGCTGGCCAGTCGATACAGCAAGCCTGCCTGCGCATCGGTATAAAGCCAGTCGGCCGAGCAACGCTGCATGGCCTGGTGAAACAGCAGAGCCGTGAGCGTCGTGCAGCCTCCCGTATCCAACGATACCGAGAGGTGCGGCTCATCGAACTGCTGGCGATACAGTTCATCGGCCAGCGCATTGGCATATTCGGCGCAGAGCTGCGGATTCTCCGAGGCAAAGCCCGGTTTGACGTCGACATGCGTTGCAGCGGGCATTTCATGGCGCAGCAGTATTGCCAGGCGTTCGGCGGCCTGTGGCGTCGCCTGGCAAGGTACCAGCACGACTCGCTGGGGGCGCAGCTGAAGGATCGGAATCAGACTTATCTCGGGGCGCTCGGTCACCAGCGCGACGTGCAGGTGTGGCATGGGCTCGCTCTCTCCGCGCTTTTCCTGGCAGATTTCTACAGGCTACATCTCAGCGTTCCCTGATGTCTCCCACGTGAGCAAAAAAACGCCGGCGCTTGGCCGGCGTTTCGCTCACTAGGCTGGCTCACACCTCCTTATAGAGTTCCGCCCCTTCCTTGCGGAACTTCTCCGCCTGCTCCTCCATGCCTTTCATGACGGCTTCCTGGTCGCCGTTCAGCCCGTGTTCACTCGCATAGTCGCGCACTTCCTGGCTGATCTTCATGGAGCAGAACTTGGGCCCGCACATGGAGCAGAAGTGGGCCACCTTGGCGGAGTCCTTGGGCAGCGTCTCGTCGTGGTACTCGCGAGCAGTGTCGGGGTCGAGGCCGAGGTTGAACTGATCTTCCCAGCGGAATTCGAAGCGCGCCTTGGAAAGGGCATTGTCGCGTCGCTGGGCGGCTGGGTGACCTTTCGCAAGATCTGCAGCATGGGCGGCGATCTTGTAGGTGATGATGCCGGTCTTGACGTCATCCTTGTTGGGCAGGCCGAGGTGCTCCTTGGGGGTGACGTAGCAGAGCATGGCGCAGCCGTACCAGCCGATCATCGCCGCACCGATACCGGAGGTGATGTGGTCGTACCCCGGGGCGATGTCGGTGACCAGCGGCCCGAGGGTATAGAAGGGGGCCTCGTCGCAGTACTCCAGCTGCTTGTCCATGTTCTCCTTCACCAGGTGCATGGGCACGTGTCCGGGGCCTTCGATCATCACCTGCACGTCATGCTTCCAGGCGATGTGGGTCAATTCGCCCAGAGTCTTGAGCTCGGCCATCTGGGCCTCGTCGTTGGCATCGGCAACCGATCCCGGGCGCAGGCCGTCACCCAGCGAAAAGGCGACATCGTACTGCTTGCAGATTTCGCAGATTTCCTCGAAGTGGGTGTAGAGGAAGCTCTCCTGATGATGGTAGAGGCACCACTTGGCCATGATCGAACCGCCCCGGGAGACGATGCCGGTAACTCGCTTGGCGGTCAGCGGTACGTAGCGCAACAGCACGCCGGCGTGAATGGTGAAGTAGTCCACGCCCTGTTCGGCCTGCTCGATCAGAGTGTCGCGGAAGACCTCCCAGGTGAGGTTTTCGGCCACTCCGTTGACCTTCTCCAGCGCCTGGTAGATCGGCACCGTGCCGATCGGCACCGGCGAGTTGCGGATGATCCACTCGCGGGTCTCATGAATGTTCTGGCCGGTGGAGAGATCCATGATGGTGTCCGCGCCCCAGCGAATGCCCCAGGTCATCTTGTCGACTTCTTCTTCGATGGAAGAGGTTACCGCCGAGTTGCCCAGGTTGCCGTTGATCTTCACCAGGAAGTTGCGACCGATGATCATCGGCTCCGTTTCCGGATGATTGATGTTGCAGGGGATGATCGCTCGGCCGGCGGCCACTTCGGCACGCACGAATTCGGGCGTGATCTCCTCCGGCAGGTGGGCACCGAAGCCCTGGCCCGGATGCTGATGGCCGAGGATGCGCTCCACTTCCTCAGTGCCCAAGGCCTGGCGACGCTGGTTCTCGCGGATGGCGATGAATTCCATTTCCGGCGTGACGATGCCCTGCCGGGCGTAGTGCAGCTGGGTGACGTTCTTGCCGGCCTTGGCGCGGCGGGGCGTGCGGGTCAGGTCGAAGCGCAGTTGGGCCAGCGTCGGGTCGTTGGCACGACGCCGGCCGTACTCGCTGGTGGGGCCGTCGAGGAATTCGGTGTCGCCGCGCTCCTCGATCCAGGCACGGCGCAGTTCGGGCAGGCCGCGACGCAGGTCGATTCCAGCGTGAGGGTCGGTATAGGGGCCGGAAGTATCGTAGACCAGCAGCGGCGGGTTCTCCTCGTCGGCACCGGAGGTGCGGGTCGGCGACAGCGATATCTCGCGGAAGGGTACGCGGATGTCGGGGCGCGAACCCTCGACATGCACCTTGCGCGACCCGGGGAGCGGCTTGATGGCGGCCTCGTCGACCTTGGCAGATTCGGCGAGGAAGTGGGCAGTCTTGCTCATGGATAATCCTTGATGCGTTTGTTGTCGTGGGAAAGCTTAGAGGCTGCGGTCGAGCCCCATCTGCCAGAAATCGATCTCGAGCCGAGTGGCGTCGCGAAACACCTCGGCCAGTTCGGTGAAGCGTGCCGGCGTGACGTCGGCCAGTCGGGTGTCGAGCCATTCGAGCTCGGCGCGCATGGCGGCCTGGAACTCCTCGCTCTCATACATGGCGATCCAGGCGTCATAGGGGTTGGCGTCGCCGCGTACGGTGGAGTCTTGGGCGTTCAGCCAGTTGGCGATCTCGCCGTAGCCCACCAGGCAAGGGGCAAGTGCCACATGCAGATCTAGCAGGTCGCCGCGGTTACCGGTATCCAGCACGTAGCGGGTATAGGCCATGGTGGCCCGCGCCTCGGGTAGCGCGGCCAGTTGCGACTCAGTGATGCCCCACTCGCGGCAGTAACCCACGTGCAGGCCCAGTTCCACGTCGACGATGGCCTTGAGCCCCTCGTGGGCCTGGCGCAGATCGGCCAGGGTGCGGCTCTTGTAGGCGGCCAGCGCATAGGCGCGGGCGAAGTGGATCAGAAACAGGTAGTCCTGCTGCAGGTAGTGGCGAAAGGCGCCTTCGGCTAGAGTGCCGTCACCCAGGCCGCGGACGAAATCGTGCTCGATGTAGGCGCGCCAGTCGTCTTGGCAGGCGCGGCTCAGGTCGGTGAAGCGATAGCTCATCTTGCCTCCGGGTGTGAACGGATCCGGAGTGTGAGCGGGAGGAAGGAAGGGGTGACCGGGGTCAGGCGACGGCAGGTTGCCGCAAGGGGCCACCGCTTGATCCCTACGCCGGTACGAGCCGGATCAGGTTCTACGGGCCCCGCCGTGACGACAGCTCATTCGAACGACAGGTTCGAACCAAGCAAGCCGTATAGCGATCTCAGCCGGTTCCACCGGCACCCCGTCAAGCGTTCGGGTCAGTCTAGCAGGTCGACGCGCTCTTTCCAGTCATCCGTCTCACTTGCTTCAATCATGCTGGGTGTCGAGCCGTTCGAACCAGGCCGTGTTCTCGGGCAGCACCAGTTCGCTTGCCGGCTGGCCGCTTGCGTACCATTCCCGGGCGTTGCGCAGCTGCCAGCGGCGCCTGCCGTCTGCGACTTCGATACCCAGCCGCAGCGGCCCGAAGCGTGCGAAAGCGCGACCGGCGAGCTGTGAATCGCGCAGCGCGAGATTGGCCAGCAGTTCCAGTCTTCCACCGGCTTCAACGGCGAGATTCTCCAGCCGTACGGTGTCGTCATCGAACATGACTCGCACCTCACCGTGCACCTCGCCGAGAGTGAGTCTGTCACGCAGCCAGCGCCGCTCCCGGGCGGCGTCCACGAACAGATTGACCAACAGGCCGCTGTCGCGCATCGCCAGCTCGAGCCGGGCGTCGAGTTCCAGCGGCGCCTCCCAGCGCATGTGCCCCTCGGGCAGCGTGAGCCGCGCCCACCAGCCGTGAGTGAGGCTGCCACTGGCGTCAGTCAGACGCACGTCGGTCAGGCTGAGCTGCGAGCCGGCAACATCGAAAACGAGCGTGTCCAGATCGCCATCGGTGAGCCGGGCATCCAGGTGCAGCGTGCCGTCGAGCGTCTGCTCGTGCAGGACGAGGCGGGCGTCGGGAGCGTGCAGCTCCAGGCGGCCTGTGGCGTGCATGCCCTCCAGCTGCAGATGAGTGGCGATTCGCGCCTGGCCGGAAAGCAGGGCGATACCGCCACCCGGAGGCAGGTAATCGTTCAGGGATGCGAGGTCCGGCACCATGAGGTGGGGCATGTCGATACGCGTGTGCAGGGTGCGCAGGCCTTCCGGCAGGTCGAAGTGTTGTGCTCGGCTGTGAATTTCAAGCGAGCGCCCTTCTATCAGCGCGCCGTCGTCCGTCTGTCGGCGCAGGCCGAAGCGGGGCAGGGAGAGGCTGAGCTCCGCCCCGGGGTCGGCCACTTCCACCGTTAGCGAGCCGTCGCCGAAGGCTTCGTAGTGCAGGAACCTTGCGGCGAGGCGGTCGGAATGCACGTGCAACTGACTGCCGGGCGCAGGCGCGCCATCCGCGAATTGCAGGTCGGCGCTTAGCCGGCCGCCGCCCTGGATCGCCAGACCGTGCTCCTCAGGTAGAAAGGCATTGAGAAAGCCGAGCCGGTCGAGCAGGGCGTCCAGCCGTAGCGTGCCGGAAAGGGGCCTGCGCGGCGCCTCGCTGCCGGGCCAGTCGAAGCCGCCCTGGAGACTCGCCTGGCGGGCCACCACCAGCGTGCGCAGCGGCTCTCCGTCATTGGCCGAGGCGTTGAGCTCCATTCGGCTGCCGGAGAGGTCGATGCGCTGGCGGGCGGGATGAAGATCGCGCAGCGCCAGAGTCACGTCCAGTGCGCCTTCGAACGTTTCCTCCAACAGTCGCCCGTCGATGGCGTCGCCCGCCAGAGTGACGTGCCCCCGGACACGCTCTCCTGCGACGAAAAGCTGCCCGTCGCTGCCGGCCTGGCCGCCATGCAGCCGCAGCGGGGCGGCCTGGGGCAGATAGGCATTGAGCACGGTAACGTCGGGGATGCGCGCGCCGCGCCACTCTATCTGGGCCGTGTCGAGACCCTCGGCATGAGGGCTCGCCTGAGCGGCAGCAGTGAGGGAGAGGTGCTCTGCCTGGAACAGCCGTCGGCGATCCTCGAGGCGAGTGAGGTCCACTTGGCTGAAAGCGAGCTCGAGGCTCGCCTCGGGGTGGGGCTCGCCGGGGGTCAGTGAGAGGTGCGCACGCCCGTCGCCGCGAGCGTGGAAGTCGAGAAAGCGTGCACCCAGCGCTTCGGAGTGCACTTCGAGATGACTATCTGTCAGCGGCTGGCCGTTACGCACATGGAGCGTGCCATCGAGGCGGCCGCCGCCCTCCAGAGCGAGGCCGCGCCCGCCGAACAGTCCGGCGAGGAAGGGGTCGAGCACGCCGAGATTGGCTACATGACCGCGGAGTTCCAGCGATGCTTCCCACGGCGCTCCTCCTGATGCACGGCTGCCGATCAGGGCATCGTCGTCTACTCCACGCCAAGCCAGCGGCGAGCGGAAGCGGGCGACGGGCAGCACAAGCGCCGTGGTTAGCGGCTGCGACTCTCCCGGGGCGGCGGCTGCCAGATCGAAGCGCGTGCCGGAAAGGTCCACGGCACCGCGTTCGAGGTCGAGCTCGACGATGGGCAGGTGCAGACCGAGCCGCCCGATCAAGAGTTGGTCGCCGAAACGCACCGAGATGGCTTCACCGGCCAGATCGAAACCGCCGGTGACGCGCTCGGCGTCATAAACAAGTCCGCCCTGCAGTCGCGCCGACCCGCCTTCCAGCGTCAGCGGCAAAGGCGACGGCAGGTAACGGTCGAAGGCGGCGATGTCGTAAGCCTCGGCGTTGCGCCAGTGCAGTTCGGCATGCTGCAGCTCGTCCGGCGCGGCGTGCAGACGCAGCACGGGCGTCGCCAGCGCTAGCCGGAACCCCTCGCCGCTAAGCAGCGGGCGAGGCGAGGCGGGGGCACTGGCCAATGTCTCGGGCGGCGTCTCGACCATCTCGATGCCGTCGAGTGCCAAGGCCAGGCGCGCGCTTTTTGCCACTTCGACCTCGATGGTCCCGGCGCCGTCGATCCGGTAGAGTGCGCCCGCGTCCAGCCAGTGGCGCTCGTCGAGCCGCACGCTCAGGCGAGGGGAGTCCAGGCGCAGACGGCTGCCCGGCTGCACTTCGCCGCGTTCGATGGCGATCTCGCCTGTCAGATCGCCGCGTCCGTCGATTTCGAGCCAGCCCAAGGCGGCAAGGTAGGGATTGAAGACATCATAGGCGTCGCTGTGCCCGGCCAGGGACAGGGTGCCCGAGACGAAGCGGGTCGCCTCGGCGCCGGGATGCTCGGCCAGCCTCAGCGGCGCGAGGTTCAGGCTGGCGTCAAGCGCCACGCCTTCCACCAGCGATGTGTCGCCGTGCTGCACCGTGCCGCCTTGCAGCTGCAAGGTCGCACTTTCGACACCCAGCTCGCCGGTATCCCAGTAAAATCCAGCCAGATGCAGCGTGCCGCTGCCCTGCAGACGGTACTCATCGAGGCTCGCATGACGGATCTCCACCGCCTCGAGATCGCGAATCCGAATCTCCCTGTCGAGCAGCGGAGCGAGGGCGAAGCTTAGCGTGGCACGCTCGGCATTCAGCGCGAAGCGTCGTTCGGCGGTGCTCCCGACAAACTGCAGATGGGTCACCTGCAGGTGACCCGGGAAGAGTGTCCAGGCGCGCTTCCATTCCAGTGTGAGTCGCGGCGTGCGGTCGAGCTGAGCGCGTCCCCAATGGCTATTGAGCAGAAGATTGGCGGTGACGAGATAGAGCGCGTAGAGCAGCGCCAGGGACAGTAAGAGCCATGCCAGCAGTTTGAGCGGCGTGGGGCGGGTCATGACTGGCTGCCATATCCTTGTGGCATTTACCCTCCTGCTTACGAGAGGTGGCGGCGTTCAGTAGAGCCGAAACTCCCGGTGGTTCGGCACGCCCTGTTGCTCCTCGATCACCTTGCGGTAGCGCTTGTATTCCCATTGGTACTGGGCAGGGTCCAGGGCGATGGCTTCTTGCACGCAGGCGTTAACGCCGGTAGCCGATTGCTCCTCGTCGGCGGCATAGACCCGTTCGTCGGCGGCGAGGAAATGAATGGCAAAGCCGCGTCCGGGGATGCGCCGGGCCACGCCGGTCACCACGCGGGCATCGGTGCGGGCCACCAGCTTGGGCAGCAGGGTCGCCGTGTAGGCCAGACGGTGATAGAAGGGCGCGAACACGCCGCTGCCCCAGTTGGGCTCCTGGTCGGGCAGAATTCCCACTGCTTCGCTGCGCTTGAGCGCCTTGAGCAGGGCGGCGACACCGCGCGGGTTGGTCGGTACCAGGCTAGCGCCCATACGCTCGCGGCCCTGGCGAATCACCGGGTCGAGTTCGGCGATCTTGGGCGGCTCGTACATGGCGGTGAAGGGGAAGTGGCTGGAAAGCCAGAAGTTGAGCACCTCCCAATTGCCGAAGTGTGGCGCCAGCACGATCACCCCACGCCCCTCGGTACGGGCCTCATCGAGCAGTTCGCGGCCGTGGATCTCCAGAATCGAGTCTTCGACCCGCTGCGGCTCGCCCATCCAGGCGAATCCCAGTTCCAGCATGGTGGCGGTGGAGTGGGTCAAGCTCTCCCGGGCCAACTGGCGGCGTTTGGCCGCGGCCTGATCGGGGTAGACCTTGGCAAGGTTGATCTCGGTGACCTCGCGCTCGCGTCGGCTTAAACGGTACACCAGCGGGCCGGAAATGCGCGCCAGGCGCCAGAGCATGCCGAGACGGCGGCCAGCCAGAGTGCGCCACAAAGTGGCGATGGCACGTCCCTGCAGGGTAGCGGTACGGGGTTGCGTTTCGCTCATGGACTCAGATCAGCCAGGCATCTACATTGTCGGGCTCGCGGTGCTCCTGCAGCCGCTTGATACCCTTGACGCAGCGCACGACCAGCCAGATCACGGCCAGCAGCCAGGTCACGAAGCCGATTATCACCAGGGTCAGCACACCGGAAACGGCGAAGTAGAGCATCGAGAGCCAGAAGGTGCGGATCTGGTAGCGATAGTGCTCATCGAACCAGTGCGGCCCTTTACCGCGGTACACATAGGCGATCACGACGCCGACCAGCGCGGTGAGGCCGCCGCTGACGACGCCTGCCAGAAACAGGGCGTAGACGACGATAGGCAGGGTAATATCGGGCTTTCCGCCCGGTTCGATGACGCTTCGGCTATCGGGACTATCGTTCATGAGCCATCCAGTCGGTCACGGTTTGCTCCAATGATACTGCTCATGAGCGTCATTGCCAGAGCGGGTATCATTCTGTCGCTTCCTTGAGAGGCCGGCTGATCTCCAGCAGGTTGCCGTCGGGGTCGCGCAGATAGAGCGATTCGATGGGGCCGTTGGCACCCTGGCGAGAGACCGGCCCGAGTTCGACCTCTATGTCCAGCGCCTCCAGATGCCGCTGCACTTCGTCCAGCGGCAGCAGGCTGCGCAGGCACAAGTCGAGGCTGCCCGGCGTGGGGGTGGCGGCACGCGGTTCGATGTCGGTCGCGGTCCAGTGCAGACGCAGCGCCATATCGTCGAGCATCAGGTCGACCCGTTCGCGATCCCGGTAGCGCACCTCGAGCCCGAGTACGCGAGAATAGAAATCCACGGCGCGGGAAATGTCGGTCACGGTAATGACCATGTGGTCCAGACCTGACAGCATTGCCGGCCTCCTCGTTGTGATGTGTTTTTTTCGTCAGGCCAGAAGGATACGACGATGCCGACCTGCCCGCTATGCGCTAGCCCCCATTCACGCCATTTTCACTGCGATGCGCGGCGCGACTACTACCGCTGCGAGCGGTGCCGGCTGGCCTTCGTGCCACCGGAGCAGCGGCTAACGCCCGAGCAGGAGAAGGCAGTATACGATCAGCACGAGAATCATCCCGATGATCCAGGCTATCGCCGTTTCCTCTCCCGACTGTTCGACCCGCTGCGCCAGCGATTGTCACCGGGCGCCCCTGGCCTGGACTTCGGTGCCGGCCCTGGCCCGACCCTGTCGGTCATGTTCGAGGAAGCAGGGCATCCCATGACAATCTACGATCCCTACTATGCGCCGGACCCCGCCGTGCTGGCGCGTCACTACGCCTTTATTACCGCTACCGAGGTGGTGGAACACCTGTTCGCGCCTGGGCACGAGCTCGAGCGCCTTGCGAAGCTGCTACCCGGTGGCGGTTGGCTGGGGCTGATGACCAAGCGTATGACCAGCGAAGAGGATTTTGCCCGGTGGCACTACATTCTCGATCCCACCCACGTGTGCTTCTTCAGCGAGGCGAGCTTCGAATGGTTGGCCGATCACCTGGGCATGAGGGTCGAGTTTCCCGCCGCCGACGTGGCCCTGTTACAGAAGCGCTGAGGCCGGCAGTGAGCAGTGTTAGTGGGTTTTGCTTTTTTTCATGATGATGGTGGTGCTTTGTTCTGATCATTGCCCGCCAGCGCGAATTGGCATTTGACACTATCGCAATGGGGCGTATGATTCGCGCGCCTTGCCCGAGCGTTGGCCGTTTTCACTGCGAAGCAGGAGCCGGGGGGCAGCGTTCCACGGCGTTTTCTGCCATCTTTCTCCCTTTGCCTGTTTCCCCTGCTGTCGAGAGGCGCGTTCATGTCGCGGCAACTGTTGTCCATGGCCCTGGCTCCCCTGCTGGGTCTTTTCATTCTAGGTATCGGTAACGGCTTTCTGGCCACGCTGATCACCCTGCGGCTGGACGCGGCAGGCGAGTCGCCGGTAGTCATCGGCTGGGTTTCCTCGGCCTACTTCATCGGCCTGGCACTGGGCGCGATGTTCAACGATCGCTTGTTGCTGCGTATCGGTCATATTCGTGCCTACGGCAGCTTCGCTTCGCTGGTGGCGGTAACGGTGCTGCTGCAGGCGTTGTTCTTCGACCCCTGGGCCTGGTTCGGTCTGCGTCTGATCGGCGGCTGGGCCACCGTGGGGGTTTATCTGGTCATCGAAAGCTGGCTGCTCACCTCGGGCGACCAAAAAGTGCGCGGCCGGCTGCTTGCCCTTTACATGATCTCTCTGTACGCCGCGGGCGTAATCGGCCAGCTGCTGCTGGGCGTGACCGATGCCATGGGCGAAACCGCTCCTTTCCTCGTCATAGGTATGCTGGCCTCGCTGTCGGTACTGCCCATGGCGATGATTCCGCGAGTGTCGCCGCTTATCGAGCACGCCGAACCACTCTCGCCGATGCGGCTCATCACCATGACCCCGACCGGGGTAATGGGGAGCTTCGGTTCGGGCCTGGCGGTGGCCGCCGTCTATACGCTGTTGCCTCTCTACCTGCAACGCATAGGCCTTTCGGTGGGTCAGGTGGGTCAGATGATGGCGGTGGTCGTGCTCGGGGCCATGCTGTTGCAGTACCCCCTGGGGCGCTGGTCGGACCGCCACGACCGCCAGATCGTGCTGATCATGATAGGTGCCTTCTGTGCCTTGATATCGGCCGGCATGCTGCTGCTGCCGCTGTCCACCTGGCTGTTGGCGGCCCTGCTGTTCCTGCTCGGCGGTGGGGTCTTCGCGCTCTACCCGGTTGCGGTGAGTCACGCCGCCGACCGTGCCCCGGCCGGTGCCCTGGTGCGCATGAGCCAAGGGCTACTGTTGATCAATGCTATCGGTTCTACCTTGAGCCCCCCGCTGGTCTCGCCGGTCATGGCGGTGATGGGCGATGCAGGGCTGTTCTGGGCCTTCGGCGCACTGGGTCTGTTCCTGGTGGTTTTCTTTACGTGGCGACGCAGTGTGCGTCCGGCACCGATGCCGGTGGCACGGTTCTCACCCAATACGCCGATGTCGCCGGTGGGTGCCGAGCTCACCGTCACCGAAGAGCTGATGCAGGGGGCCATAGAGCACGAACACGTGGAGGATCTTTCCCAGGTCGTGCCGGACATTGAGGTGGCTGAGCCCTTGGTCGGCCCGCCCCCGCAGGATGAACCGCACATCGTCTTCTACCATGGAGAAGACGACATCCCGGCCGAGCAGCCACGCGAAAAGGAGCCGCTTGGTAGCGACTCGACGCGCTGAGCGAGTTTTCTCCAATGCCCGATGCGGGGCCGCCTGCATCGGGCATTTTCTTTGCCGGCAAGCCACGAGAAGATGGCTAGCGGGCTGAGACCTAGGGATAATGGTTAACGAAAAGTAGTACATCTACTATCGCTGCTATCATTTTCCCGAGGTGCCCTATGTTTCCCTTCGTTGCCCCCGTGCGTGACCTTCGCTTCGTACTCGAGGAACTGCTCGAATACCGTTCGCTCGACCTTCCCGGCTTCGAGGACGCCAGCCCCGACCTGGTCGAGGCGGTGCTCGAGGAGGCAGCCAAGCTGGCCGGCGAGGTTTGGGGGCCGCTCAATGCCAGTGGCGACCGCCAGGGCTGCGTGCGGCGTGAAGACGGCGGCGTGAGCCTGCCGGACGGCTTCGCCGAGGCCTACCAGGCCTATGTGGAAGGCGGCTGGAACGGCATCGGCGTGTCCCAGGCGCTGGGTGGACAGGGGCTGCCCGAAGTGGTGGCCAGCAGCGTGCAGGAAATGCTGCACGGGGCCAACATGGCGCTCGGGCTGTGCCCCATGCTGACCGCCGGGGCCATCGAGGCGCTGGCCCACCACGGAAGTGATGCACTCAAGGAAATCTACCTGCCCAAGCTGGTCGAGGGCAGCTGGACCGGCACCATGAATCTCACCGAACCCCAGGCCGGCTCCGATCTTTCGAAGGTGCGTACCCGCGCCGTTCCCGAGGAGAATCACTATCGCCTATACGGCCAGAAGATCTTCATCACCTGGGGCGAGCACGATGCCAGCGAGAACATCATTCACCTGGTATTGGCGCGCAAGCCCGATGCGCCCGAGGGTAACAAGGGAATCTCGCTGTTCCTGGTGCCCAAATTCCTGGTCAACGCCGACGGTTCGCTGGGTGAGCGCAATGACGTTACCTGCGCCTCCATCGAGCACAAGCTGGGTATACACGGCTCGCCAACCTGCACCCTGAGCTTCGGCGAGGGCGATGGCGCCATCGGTTATCTGGTGGGCGAAGAGGGGCGTGGCCTAAATCACATGTTCACCATGATGAACGAGGCGCGCCACAAGGTCGGCGTGCAGGGCATCGGCGTGGCCGAACGCGCCTGCCAGCACGCCTTCGCCTATGCGCTGGACCGTGTGCAGGGCAAGGCGCGGGGCGCCGAGGCCACCATCAGTGAACATCTCGACGTGCGCCGCATGCTGCTTTCGATGCGCGCCCGCACCGATGCGCTGAGGGCGCTGGCCCTCTACTGTGCGGCCCAGCTCGATGTGGCGCGTCATGGCGGCGCTGGGGAGCGAGACGTCGCCCAGGCCCGGGCCGATGTGCTGATACCCGTGGTCAAGGGGTTCTCCACCGATCAAGCCGTGGACATCGCTTCCATGGGTGTGCAGGTCCACGGCGGCATGGGCTTCATCGAGGAGACCGGTGCCGCGCAACTGCTGCGTGACGCTCGCATCGCGCCCATTTATGAAGGCACCAACGGCATACAGGCCCTCGACCTGGCCGGGCGCAAGCTTTCCCGCGATGGCGGCGCGGCACTGGCCGGTTTGATCGAAGAGGTCGACGCCACGGCCAGCGAACTGCGCCAGATCGGTGAGTTTGCCGCCATGGGGGAAAGCCTCGCTGCCGGCGCTGCCGACCTGGAAGCCGCCATGCAGGTCGTGCTCGAAGCGAGCCGTGATCCGGAGCGGGGCACCGATGCCATTCAGGCCTACGCCACGCCCTTCCTGAGCCTGGCCGGCCACGTGCTGTGCGCCTGGCAGATGGGACGGGCAGCGCTCAAGGCCCGTGCCGCTCAAGCGGGCGGTAGCAGCGAGCCCTTCTATCAGGCCAAGCTGGCTGCGGCCGACTTCGCCCTGCGCCAGTGGCTGCCGGTCGGCCGCGCCAACCGCAGCGTCATCGAAGCGGGCATGGCCAGCCTGGCGGATTACGAGGTTGCGCTGCTCTGACTTCATCCATATCCACATCGGCTGCCACTGGCGGCCGATGCGTTATAGCCGTCTAACTTTAAAAACGACATTCACTCGGAGCCCACCATGAAAAACAGCATTTTCGAACAAGGCCTGCCCAAGACCCAGGCCAACCATGTGCCGCTGTCGCCTCTGACCTTCATCGAGCGTAGCGCCACCATCTACCCTGACTACCCGGCGGTAGTGCATGGCGACATCCGCCGCAGCTGGGGCGAAACCTGGTCACGTTGCCG
>NZ_JBYCKL010000015.1:0-16255 GCF_057473365.1 Halomonas sp. TH-94 | reverse complement strand
CTATTCGTCGTTCTGACTCTCTTCTGCGCCGCCGCTCTCGTCCGTGTCCGGCCCACACTGCTGCTCGGCTTTCGGCGAATCCAGCGACTCATCCTGAGCGTCGTCCTCCGGCTCATCTTCAGCGCCGGGCTCGTCGATACGCACGGTCTTGACCAGCTTCTCCTCATTGCCCAGGCGAATCAGCATCACCCCCTGAGTGTTGCGCGAGGTGATCGAGACTTCGTCGACACGGGTCCGCACCAGGGTACCGCGGTCGGTGATCAACATCATCTCGTCGGCCGAGTAGACCTGCATGGCGGCCACCAGGGAGCCGTTTCGCTCGCTGGTCTGCATGGCGATAACGCCTTGACCGCCACGCCCGCGCAGCGGGAACTCTTCGAGGCGAGTACGCTTGCCGTAGCCGTTCTCGGAGGCGGTAAGGATGTAAATCTGCCCGCCGTTGCCGTTCTCCAGCGTGACGCCCTCTTCGGCCTCAGTGTCGAGGTCGGCATCGGCATCGATCTGCTGGCTCTTGGGAATGATCAGGCTGATCACTTCGGCACCTTCCAGCAACCGCATGCCGCGCACGCCCCGGGCGGTACGTCCCATGGCGCGGACATTGGTCTCCTCGAAACGAATGGCCTTGCCGTTGGACGAGAGCATCATGACGTGGTCGTTGCCCGAGGTGATGGCGGCACCGACCAGGCGGTCGTCTTCTTCGATGTCGATAGCGATCAGGCCGACGCTGCGCGGGCGTGAGAACTGGTCGAGGCTGGTGCGCTTGACGGTACCCTTGGCGGTAGCGAAGAAGATGTAGCAGTCTGGGCTGTAGTCCTTCACCGGCAGGATGGCGTTGATCGCCTCGCCTTCATCCAGCGGGAGCAAGTTGACCAGGGGCTTGCCACGCGAGCCGCGGCTGGCGGCGGGCATCTCGTAGACCTTCAGCCAATATACCTTGCCCTTGTTGGAGAACAGCAGCACGGTATCGTGGGTCGAGGCCACCAACAGATGCTCGATGACGTCCTCGTCCTTCATGGCGGTAGCCGACTTGCCGCGACCGCCGCGGCGCTGGGCCTGGTAGTCGGAGAGCGGCTGGGTCTTGGCATAACCGGTACGCGAGACCGTGACCACCATGTCCTCTTCGGCGATCAGATCCTCGATGGAAAGATCGAGGTGACTGGCCTGGATTTCGGTACGGCGCGGGTCGCCGAACTGGTCACGTACGGCAATCAGCTCTTCGCGGATGACCTCGAGCAGTCGCTCGCTGGAGGCGAGAATGGCCATCAGTTCGGCGATCCGGGTCAGAATACCCAGGTATTCGTCGAGCAGCTTCTCGGTTTCGAGGCCGGTGAGGCGATGCAGGCGCAGTTCGAGAATGGCCTGGGCCTGGGCCGGCGACAGGCGATACTCGGTGCCGGTGGTGTTGAGGCCGAAGCCCTCTTCCAGCTCTTCCGGCTTGCACGAGGTAGCCCCGGCGCGCTCCAGCATGGCGGTGACCTGGCCGGGCGGCCACACCTTGTCGAGCAGCTTCTCCTTCGCTTCGGCAGCACTCGGCGACGCCTTGATCAGCTCGATCACCTCGTCGATGTTGGAGATGGCCACGGCCAGACCTTCGAGGATGTGGCCGCGCTCGCGCGCCTTCTTCAATTCGAACAGGGTGCGCCGGGTAACGACTTCACGGCGGTGGCGAATGAAGGCTTCGAGGATTTCCTTGAGGTTGAGGATCTTCGGCTGACCGTCCTCGATTGCCACCATGTTGATGCCGAAGACGTTCTGCAGCTGGGTCTGGGCAAACAGGTTGTTGACCACCACCTCGCCGGACTCGCCGCGCTTGACCTCGATCACCACCCGCAGACCGTCCTTGTCGGACTCGTCGCGCAGCTCGGCGATGCCTTCGATCTTCTTGTCCTTGACCAGCTCGGCGATCTTCTCGATCAGCCGCGCCTTGTTCACCTGATACGGCAGCTCGGTGACGATGATGTGGTCGCGGCCGCTCTTGTCGTCGTGCTCGATGGTGTGGCGGGCCCGCACGTAGATGCGCCCGCGGCCGGTGCGGTAGGCCTCGAGAATGCCGGCACGGCCGTTGATGATGCCAGCCGTGGGGAAATCGGGGCCCGAGATGTATTCCATCAGGTCGTCGACGGTGAGGGTGTAGTCGTCGATCAGCGCCAGACAGCCATTGATGACCTCGCCCATGTTATGGGGCGGGATGTTGGTGGCCATGCCTACGGCAATACCTGAAGAGCCGTTGATCAGCAGGTTGGGGACTTTCGTCGGCAGCACTTCGGGAATGCGTTCGGTGCCGTCGTAGTTATCGACCCAATCGACCGTTTCCTTCTCAAGGTCGGCCAGCAGCTCGTGGGCGAGCTTGGCCATGCGCACCTCGGTGTAACGCATGGCGGCGGCACTGTCGCCGTCGATGGAACCGAAGTTGCCCTGACCGTCGACCAATACGTGACGCATGGAGAAATGCTGGGCCATGCGCACGATGGTGTCGTAAACGGCGCTGTCACCATGGGGGTGGTATTTACCGATGACATCGCCCACTACACGGGCCGACTTCTTGTAAGGCTTGTTCCAGTCGTTGCTGAGTTCGTGCATGGCGAACAGTACGCGCCGATGCACCGGCTTCAGGCCGTCGCGCACGTCCGGTAGCGCGCGGCCGATGATCACGCTCATCGCGTAGTCGAGGTACGACTGCTTCAGCTCGTCCTCGATGTTGACTGGCAGAATCTCTCTGGCGATGTCACCCATGGGTCGTCGAATCCTTTGCGCTTCAAGCAGGTTGGCACATGAGAGCTATGCGCCATTACAGCCTGCCATCATACCACTCCGGTTTACACAAAGGCAGCGTGCGGGACAGTGCAAAGGAGACCTGGACATGGCCAGGCGAATGGTGTTGGTACTTATTCTTCCTTTTCTTCCTTTGCCAGGACGAGTGGCTCCAGCGCCTGGCGGATTTCGCCTTCGATGGCCATGGAGCGATTGGCGCGCACATCGAGCAGCACGAAGGTGAGTACGGCGTCGGCAATCAGCGTGCCATCTCCGCTGCGACGAATTTCCTGATACATGCGTGCGCTGCGGCTGCCGAGCTCCGCTATACGAGTGAGGACTTCCAGGTCGTCGCCGGCCACTGCCGCCTGGCGGTAGTTGATGTTGAGATTGACCGCCACAAGCGCTGGGCTGCCTGAGGCGAAGTGCCGGGCAAGCGACGGTCGGTCGTCGAAGTAGCCCCAACGGCCCTCTTCAAGGAATTCGAGGTAGCGGGCATTGTTGACGTGGCCGTAGCCATCCAGATGATAGCCACGTACGCGCAAGGTGACGCGGGAAATACGGTTATCCATGGCAATGCTCTCCATCGTTCGTCCGGGGTGGATTCCGCTCGATTCTAGGCCTGCCGCTCGGCCAAATTCAAACATCAGTTTGAATTTGGCGCGATTTCACAGCGCGTTTGCCACTGGAACCCAGGCCACCCCTTCGCCATAATATGCGTCCTTTTCGCTCTGGGAATGCGCCATGTGGTTCAAGCACTTGCATCTATACCGCCTGCACGGGTCAGCGACGATTCCCGCCGCCGACCTGGAAGAGGCCTTGGCCGAGCAGGCGGCACGCGCCCCCGGCAGCCAGGAGGCCAGGCGTGTGGGATGGTGCCCGCCTGCCGGGCGCGCCGGCACGGCCTTGCTGCATGAACTACAGGGCCAGCGACTGCTGACCATGCTGCGCCATGAGCGACTGTTGCCGGCCGGTGTGGTGCGCGAGGAAGTCGACGAGCGTAGCGCCGAGATCGAGGCCCGCGAGGGGCGCAAGCTGCGCCGCCAGGAGAAGCAGGAGATCAAGGAGCAGGTCTACGAGGAACTGTTGCCGCGCGCCTTCGTGCGTAGCCAGAAGGTGGACCTGTGGTGGGACACCCGGCGCGAACTGATCGCAGTGAACAGCAGCTCACGTAAGCGTGCCGAAGAGGTGCTCGACCTGCTGCGCGAAACCCTGGGTAGCCTCAAGGTCACTCCGCTGGCCACCCAGACCCTGCCGATGCGTGCCATGACCCAGTGGCTTGCCGATGAAAAGTCGCGTCCTGCCGCCATGCAGCTTGGCGACCAGGTAGAGCTGAAAGCTAAGGGCGACGATGGCGTGCTGCGTGCCCGTCAGGTGGATCTCGACAGCGACGAGATTCAGCAGCTGCTAGCTACCGGCAAGCAGGCCAGCCGCCTGGCCATTGAAGTGGAAGGCCGCCTGGGCTACGTGCTGCATGACGACCTGACGCTCAAATCCCTGCGGTTCAGTGACGCACTCATCGACGAAGCCAGTGAAACCGAGGACGATGGCGATGCCATCGTACGCCTGGAAGCCGACTTCATGCTGATGACCCAGGCCCTGGCCGAAGAGGTCGAACGATTGATCGATTGGCTGGGCGGCGAAGCCAATGGCAGCGCGCAGGCAAGTGCATGATCGAACCGGGCAACCAAGAACGAACGATGACAGATGACCACGCAGGCGTAACGCCCACCGACCCCTGGGCCGACATACGACCCTACCGGGATGACGAGGTGGCGGCGGTACTGGCGAATCTGGCCGGCAATCGTGAGCTGCTCGACGCCCTGACTCGCTATCGGCTGCCACGACTCAGCCGCAGCCTGCCATGGCTAGCCCGTGCCCTGGCATCGTATGCCATTCGCCGCGAGACCCGCGACGTAACCAGCGTACATGACTTCCAGATGCGCGTGGCCTATTACATGACGCGCATGATCCGTACCTCGACCGACGATTTTCGCGTCGAGGGGCTGGAGAACCTGAACCCGGACACGGCCTATCTGTTCATCGGCAATCATCGCGATATCTCGCTGGACCCGGCCTTCGTCAATTTCGCGCTGCACCAGGCCGGACGCGACACCGTGCGCATCGCCATTGGCGACAACCTGCTCAAGAAGCCCTACGTGACCGACCTGATGCGGCTCAACAAGAGCTTCATCGTGCCGCGTGCGCTGCGCGGCAAGCGGGCCATGCTGGCGGCCTATCAGAACCTTTCCAGCTACATTCGCCATTCGATCACCGAGGACAACCACTCGATCTGGATGGCTCAGCGCGAAGGCCGTGCCAAGGACGGTATCGACCGTACCGATCCGGCCATCGTCAAGATGCTGACCATGGCAAGGCGCCAGGAGGATCGCAGCGCTCCTATCGGCGATGCGATTGCCGAGCTGCGCATGGTGCCGGTCTCGATCAGCTACGAGTACGACCCCTGCGACCTGCAGAAGGCACGCGAACTGCACGCCATCCATAGTCAGGGGCGCTACGAGAAGAGCGAGTTCGAGGACATCCAATCCATCGTTGCCGGTATTACGGGGCACAAGGGCCGGGTGGAGCTGCGCTTCGGCGAG
Organism: Halomonas sp. TH-94; assembly: GCF_057473365.1. Taxonomy (NCBI): domain Bacteria; kingdom Pseudomonadati; phylum Pseudomonadota; class Gammaproteobacteria; order Oceanospirillales; family Halomonadaceae; genus Halomonas; species Halomonas sp. TH-94. The sequence continues at coordinate 10,901 of NZ_JBYCKL010000015.1, read as the reverse complement.
CCGTTAGGTACCGGCTTCGACACCCCGGAAGCCGTAGCCGAGGAGCTCGATCGCCAGGTCGTCTGCGGTTACCACCTCTTCCCCAGCCATTATCTGGCGCTGGAAGCCCTTGGCGACGCGCCGGAGCTGCTGGACCTGAGCGAAGTCAGCGATGTGGACCGGGCACGCTTTCAGGCCCGTTTGAACGAGGTCCCCACCGAGTTGCGCAGCTGGTGGCTGGCACAATATGCCAACCCGGTGCGCAACAAGGCGGCACGGCTTGCAGGCCGCACGTTGGGAGACGAGTGAACGAGCGGCCCCATTCGCCGCACGAGCGCGGCGCCCAGACTCGCGAGGCCCATCGGGTCACGCTGATCGGCGCCGTCGTCGATCTTCTTGTCGGCGTACTCAAGATCGTTACCGGCTGGCTGGTCGGCTCGGCCGCGCTGATTGCCGACGGCATCCACTCCTTTTCGGATCTAGTGACAGACGGCTTCGTCATGGCAGCCACCCATTTCGGCCGCCAGGCACCCGACAGCGATCACCCCTACGGCCATGGCCGCATCGAGACGCTGGCGACGTTGGTACTCGGCAGCGTGCTGATCTTCGTGGCCGGCGGTATCGCCTGGGCCAGTCTCGCCCGATTGTTGGCGGGCGAGCCGATTCCCGCCCCGGGAATATGGGCCATCGGCGTTGCCGTGGCCTCGCTGATCGCCAAGGAGTGGATCTTCCGCTACACCCTGGCCGTGGCGAAGCGGGTGCGCTCCAGGCTGCTCGAAGCCAACGCCTGGCACTCACGCTCGGACGCGCTCTCCACCGGCGTGGTGATCGTCGGCCTGACGGCAGCACAGTTCGGTGCCGGCTGGGTCGATGCCGTGGCCGCCATCGTCGTCGGTATCATGGTGGGCCAAGTGGGCTGGCGGCTACTGTGGGAGTCGAGCCGCGAGCTGATCGACACCGCCCTGCCCTCCAGCGACCAGGCGCAGATGAAAACCATCGCCGAAGCGGTGCCCGGCGTGGACAGCGTACACGACCTGCGTACCCGTTCCGTGGGCAGCCATGTGGTTCTCGACCTGCACATCGTCGTCCAGCCACGGCTGACCGTTTCGGAAGCACACGAGATCGGCAATGCCGTAAGCCGCCAGCTGCGCGAGGCTTACCCGGAGCTTGCCGATGTGACCTTCCACATCGATCCCGAAGACGATTCCGACCAGATCGAACACAGCCTGCGCCCCGGCCTGCCCCTGCGCCGCGACGTTGAAAGCATGCTCGACGAAGCCTGGCGGGACTGCGGCGTTTGGCAGGAGCGTGTCGCCCTCGATCTGCACTATCTCGCCGAACAGGTCGACATCTCGGTGTACGTACGCCATTTGCCGCCCGGCCAGAGCCTGGAAGATGCCGCACGCGACCTGCGCGACGCCTCGCCGGGGCTAGCCTGGCTGGGCCGGATCAGAGTCTGGCAAGGGCCGGGCAAGGGGTAGGCACGAGTGAGAAAACTCATGCCTATCGCATCAGGATCATCCTCCTCTATACTCGCCCCATGACTTACATTCCTTAACACGCTTTCTCGGCGCGCCTGATGACGCAACGCCCTGCCCGACATGGCTCAAGCTCTGTTCCAAGCCTCAGCCGCCGCCGCTTCATTGCCGGCATGGCGGGGCTTGTGCTTGCCGCAGGGTGGGGACTCTCCCCCAGCGCGCTGGAGGCGCGAATCGATCGGGCCCGCTTGCGCGATAGTATGCAGCGCCTGTACGGCAGCGCCGGGCTTGGCGTTCTCGAGGAGTGGTTTGCCCTACTCGACAGAGTGCGTAGTGCCAATCTCGACACCCAACTGCGTGAAGTGAACGATTTCTTCAATCGGCGAGTGCGCTGGGTCGACGATATCGACAACTGGGGCGCCGAAGATCACTGGGCCACTCCTCTCGAAACCATGGGCAAGCGCCAAGGCGACTGCGAAGACTACTCCATCGCCAAGTACGTCACCCTGAAGGAGCTTGGCGTACCCGGCTCACGGCTACGCATGATTTACGTACGTGCACGCATCGGTCGCAGTCAGGTCGTGCAGGCGCACATGGTGTTGGGCTACTACGAAACGCCTTCCGCCGTACCGTTGATTCTCGACAACCTGGTGCCTTCCATTACGCCCGCCACTCAGCGTACCGACCTGGATCCGGTATTCAGTTTCAACAGCGATGGCCTGTGGGCCGGCGCCTCGACCCAGTCGCGGGCCGATCCCTTGGCTCGTCTTTCGCGTTGGCGCAGCGTGATCGAGCGTATGGAGCAGCAGGGGTTCATGGGATGACGATGAACGAACCATCCAGAACAAGAGCGACACACAACGCGCCGCAGGGCGTACAAGGGCGTCCTTTCCCGGGGGTAACGAAGACATGTCACTGATCAAGCAGCTCTGGTTGACGATTGCGGCGTTGCTGCTGCTGGCTTTCGTGGGCAGCCTGCTCATCGGCGTGACGAGCAGCCGCCATTACATCGAGCAGGAAATCCAAATCAAGAACCATGACAACGCCAACGCGCTGGCGCTGTCGATGAGTCAGATGGAAAAGGATCCGGTGATTCTGGAGCTGCTGCTGGCGGCCCAGTTCGATACAGGCCATTACCAACATATCGAGCTGCGTGATCCCGAGGGCAATATCATTGAGCAGCGCACTGCCAGTGAATATATCGACGGTGTGCCGGGTTGGTTCGTCAGGCTGGTGAATTTCGACGTGCCTGCCGGCACTGCCGTCGTGCAGGACGGCTGGCAACAGTACGGTACCCTGACGCTGGCTAGCCAGCACAGCTTTGCTTATCGCTCGCTGTGGCGCAGCACCCTGGAACTGGCAGGCTGGTTCGCCGTTGCCGGCGCTATCAGCCTGCTCATGGCGGCCTGGATCGTCAGGACCATACGCCGCCCGCTGCGCAATGTGGTCAGCCAGGCCCAAGCCATCGGTCAACGCCGCTTCATGGTGGCCAACGAGCCGCGCACGCGCGAGCTTCGCGAAGTGGTGCAAGCCATGAACCAGCTCTCCCAGGCGGTACGTCAGATGCTCGGCCAGGAAAGCGACAAGCTCGACCAGCTGCGGCGTCGCATGCAACACGATCCGGTGACCGACACGCTCACCCGGGCTCCATTCATGAATCAACTTCAAGCTCACCTCAAGAGCGAGAAGGACGATGCCAGCGGTACGCTGGTCCTGGTGCGCGTGGCGCACCTGGCCGAACTCAACCAGCAGCTTGGGCATGTGGCCACGGATGCGCTGCTCGCTCAGTTGGCGCGTCGTCTCGAGCAGTTGGCCCGCAGCCATGGGCACGGCACGGTAGGTCGGCTGAACGGCAGCGATTTCGGCATGATCCTGCCGCGTCACCACGATCTGGCTGGCCTGGGCAAGACGCTGCAAGAGCATCTCGAGGCGCTCAGCGCAGAGCAGTCTGTCGATACTTCGCTGGCCTCGGCGCTACGTCAGTACAGCCAGGGCGAGAGCCAGGCCGAACTGCTCGCCAGCCTCGACGGTGCCCTGGCCGCAGCGGAAACGCGCGGCCAGAATGGCCAGCAGATCGTCGATCAGCCCGCCAACACCGTGCTTTATACCCGCCATGACGAGTGGCGCCAGGCGCTGGCGGGAGCAATCGAGCAAGGGGTTTTCCTGGCTCACTACCCACTACTCGATGCTCAGGGGCGGCTGATCCACTTCGAGGTACCGTCTCGCTTGCGCCTCAAGGGTGAATGGCGGCCTGCGGGTGTCTTCCTGCCATGGGTATCGCGCCTGGCGATGGCCCCCACTCTCGACCTGGCCGTGGTGTCGGCTGCGCTGGCCGATGTCGAATCGAGTGGCAAGGCGGTTGCGGTGAATCTTTCGGCGGAGTCGCTGAACGACGGCCGCTTCGTCGGCGAGCTGCTTTCACGAATCCAGGCGCATCAGGGCGTTGCCGACAAGCTGTGGTTCGAATTGCCGCAATCCGTGGCGCTACAGCAGCCCCAGGCGCTCAAGACGCTCTGCCATGCTCTGCTGGGATTGGGCTGCAAGGTCGGCCTCGAGCACGTGGGCACCCAGTTCGGCAAGATCGAAGGGCTACAGGACCTGGGCCTCAGCTTCATGAAGATAGACGCGGCACTGAGTCAGGAGGTCGAGAGTCGCAGCGATCAGCAGAGCCTGCTGCGGGGTATGGCGACGCTGGCCCACTCACTCGGAATTCTTACCTTCGCCGAGGGCGTCGAGAGCCAGGATGCCGCAAGCGTGCTGTTCGAGCTGGGGCTGGATGGAGTAACGGGGCCGGGGATTCGGCAGCACGAAGGCAGCGACGAAGGCGTGAATTGATCGAACGAGGCCGGCAGCTTGCCGGTCTCGTGCTTTTACAACCGCCTAACTAGATGATGTCGTTGTCGCCATCCGACATCAGGCCCACGCTATTCTTGCGCTTACGCAGTGACTGTCGCTCCATCAGCTTCTGCTGAGCCGGCTCAGGCAGGTCGGTGAAGCTGAGCACCCCCTTGTCCATCAGCACGTTGATCACGTCCTCGAGTACGCGCACGAACGCCAGGTCGGACTTCGACAGTGCGAGGTTCTCGGCGTCGATGTCATTCGAGACGAAGCTCTGCAGCTCAGGCGAGCCGGGCGGCACGAATTCCCGGCACTCCTCCGTCGCCTCGCGGCTGGCTTGTATGACCTGACCTGATTCGTTGCGCTTGATGTACATGGTGATGCCTCTAAAAGACCTTACATAGAGTAACAAACGCCCTGCCTGGTGTCTCCAGACTATGCTACCACCCGACACCCTATCCGCCCCCGTTTCCGCCTACGTCTTGCTGAGCGGATAGGCACAGTGCGGTCGCTACAACATTTTAGTGAAACGGCCAAGCTAGATTCTGAGCAAAAAAACGCCCGGCCATTGGCATGGCCGGGCGCTCCCCTAGCAGGAAGATCAGTCGATATTGAGACTGGCCTTCAGTGCTTCGAGGTCAGTGAAGTTTTCCAACACGATCACCTGATCGGCCAGCGTGCTGTCATAGGTGCCTTCGCTGCCGAAACTTCCTTGTGTGCTGATATAAAGCGTCGTAGTACCGCTTTCATCGGCTTCAAAGCGTAGATGGGAAGGACCGCTGTGATCGCTGAGCAGGTCGCTGAGATCGAGCCTGTCACCCTCGCCAAGAGAGAAGTCCTTGACCGTATCGACTGCAGCCTTGCCTACCTCGCCTTCGTCGCCCAGGTTCCACACGAAGGTGTCTGCACCCAAGCCGCCCACCAGGATGTCGTCGCCCGCCCCACCGATGATGATGTCGTTACCATCGCCACCGACAAGGGCGTCGTCACCATCGGAGCCCCAGACGAAGCTGTCCACACCAGGACCGGTGATTCCTACCTGAAGTGATGCTTCGGCAGTGGCACCGGACGGATGCACCAGTTGATAGGTCAGGCTGTCGATCTTGCCGACATTGGCCACGTCAGCATCCGGCTCGTAGCGATAGTCCCCGTTGGCAAACAGCGTGAAGGTACCGTACTGGCCGGCAATCACGAGGCCGCTCTGCGTGGCTTCGACATAGTCGCTGCCCACCAGCGCCTTGAGCAGCGTACCGCTGGAGCCCGGAATATCGGTGCTGCCATCAATGCCCGGGTCGCTCAGGACGTTGCCCTGCACGTCGGTTACCTGGGCTTCCTGGTAGCTATCCGGTTGAACGGTCAAGTTGACACTGCTAATCGTCACGCTTGAATAGTTGTAAATGAACAATCCAGAGCGGCCGCTAGTCGTTGCAGAGAAGTCGACTCGATACTCACCGGATTCCAGCCCGTTAACGGTGTTAATGCCACTAGTCGCATTACCACCGATATCGGTCAGCTTCACCCACTGACCGGTTTCGCTCTTCTGCCATAGGCTCCAAGTCAAAGCAGCCGTGGAGCTACCCGGCGTCGAGAAGCCGGCATGGAAGCTGAACTGGCCAGTACCGCCTTCGCCAACAGTAAAGGTTTCACTGTAGCTGTCGGTGCGCGAGGCGTTGGTGTTGTGCTGCGACGTCTTGTTGCCCATTACCTGGCTATTGACCGGCGCTGGCGTGATATCGATCAGCGAGACATCGGCAATCGCCACGTTGTCGCTGGCGACGATCCCGTTTGGCACGCCAGCCAGGTTGATGGTCAGCTTCGATTCCACCACGTCGCCATCGGCATCGGTCAGGTAGTAGGTGAACTCGTCCTGATAGGAGTCGCCCGCCTTCATACCGTCGCGCGCACTACGGCTGACCACGTAGGTGTAGCTGCCGTCTGCATTCACGGTCAGGGTGCCGAACTGGCCTTCTACCGTACCGCTGGCCAGCGTACCGCCTTGGCCATCGGACCACAGCAGGCTGTCTTCCTCGGCCGCACCATCGGCGCCCCAGTCGGCATCGACCTTGCCTTCCACGCTGGGCAGATCGTCGGTCGAGGCGATTTCGGCGAAGAGCTGGAACGAGGTGGCCTTCGTCTCGGTGGTGTAGACCGTATCGACGAGGTTGCCATTGGCATCCAGGAATCCCTTGATCTTGAGGACGTACTCACGATCCCCAACCGTGATCACTTGCTCCTGCTCCGGATTGACGATCCTGACGATGTCGTCGTTATCCGGATGCGTAGCCGTGGGGTGAGTATTGGGCGTCTCCTCATGCTGGAGCTTGATCGTAGTGGTGACCTCGGTCAGCACGCCATCGATCATCACCTTGAACGTCACCTCGAGCTCGGCCGTGTCGAGTGTCTTACCTCCCCTTGGCAGCACGAAGTTGTTGTGGGTGAAGGTGCCCAGCGAGAACAGCGAGTCGGTCGCCACCCCAGTGGAGCCGGTCAGGCCATCCGCATAGACGAAGTCATAGCCGGAGCCACCACTGCCGCCCCAATTGATGTAAATGCCGCTGGCATTGCTGCTGGTCGTGATCTGACCCGAGCCAGAGGTTCCCTGGACCTTATCCCAGCCCGCATTCAACGCACCCACTTCGAGCTCACTGACGGGCACCTGGATTGCCTGGACGTTGGCAAAGCTCTGCGGCACGTCGTCCAGGATCTTGATCAGCAGGTTGCTTGTAGCCGTGTCGCCATCGGTATCGGAAAGCACGACCTCGAACGACTGGGTCAGCGACTCGTCGTTGGCCGGCTGCTCATGGTCCTTGTTAGAGCTGAGGGTGTACTCGTAATTGACGATATAGATGCCGTTGCCGTTTGCAGTGAACCCCGTGATGACAAGGGTATTGCCGCTTTCGGTGACGATAGTCGGCAACGCTTGCTCGACGCCATTCTGCACGATGAACTCGCCGCCGACGCTCAGGTTGAGCACCCCATCCGGCGCGCTGACGGTGAAGCTCCTACTCTGCACCAGCAGCACATCACCCTCCTGAGTCCCACCTGGCAGATAGGCTTCGTTGAACACCAGATGCGCGTCCTGGCCGGCAGGCTTGCCGTTATCGATAGCAACCGGGGAGTCGTTGATGTCGATAGTCAGTGTGGCAGTGTCGCTATCGCCGTCGCCATCGGTCAGTGTGTACGTGAACAGATCCGATACGCTGCCGGGGGCACCGGGATTACGAACGTAGGAATAGGTGCCGTCGGCGGCTATGGTCAGAACGCCGTACTGACCCTGAATGTCGACTGTACCCTCGGCTGGCACATTGATGCCATTGACTGCGGTTACCTTGCCACCGTCGGCACCCAACTGGTCGTTGGTCAGTACGTTGCCGTTCTCGATGGACTGGCCAGCTCCCAGTTCAACGACATCAGCTACCGCCACAGGGCCGTCATCAAGGAAATAGATGACCTTGCCGATATCGATCGAGGCCTTGGCCACATCGCCATCGCTGTCGGTCACGGTCTTGGTCAGAGAGATGACGTTGGCGAGGATATTGGCGGCATCGCTCGCACCGGTCTGACCGACGCCCTGGTGGGCAATGGCCCTCAGCTGGTCGAGAGTCACGACGCCGGTTCCAGCCTCCACGTTCAGGGTGAAGACGGGGACTTCCACACCTTCGATCGTGACGTAGCCGATGACTTGCCCATCGACTTCCTTGACGAGGACGGCCTGCCCGGTTTCGGTATCGACCAATCCCGAGTCAGTGCCATCGGAAGTGACGCTCAGGGTGTATTCCCTGGACAGCAGGCCATCAGCACCGTACTCGGCGCTGAAGTAACCGGAGAAGTCGAAGTTCGCGGTAACGTCGAGTTGCGCCTCGTCGACGGTCAGGCTGGCAGGCTTCCATTCGACCTTGATGTTGACGTCGTTGTAGTCCCTATCGCTTCCCGGTCCGTAAATGTCTTCCCAGTTGAGATCGCCATCTTCGGCATTGTTCTCGACATGAGAGCTGCCATCCGGGTTCAGGGCCGAGTCGTTGAAGAGCACTGGGGCGTTGGGGTCTTGCCCAACCAGTTGGGTGCCGTCTGAGGTAACTGCCACCCAGACACCATTGACCTGCTCGAAGGCGATGCCCGTACCATTGGTCAGACCGGGATTCAGGTTCGCGCCATTGGGAATGATGAAGTAACCAACCTCGCCCGGCGCGTAGCCTTCCAGCACGAAGGTATCGCCGACGTCGAGCTTGACGTTGGACCAGACGACCTTACCGATGGTGGGATTGCCGTTCTCGTCCTTGATGAAATAGCCGAAGCTGTTGTTATACCCAACGCCTGGAGCACTACCAAGGTTGGTAATGACGACTTCATGGCCGGTCGGGTTGGTGCCATCGACGCTAGGCACGTCATCATCGACACGCACGCTGACGCTACCCGGTGCGGAGACGTCACCGTCGCTGTCGATGGCTACGACCTGAACGCCGCCGATAGTCAGCTCATCGACATTGACGTGATGCGGCAGATTGCCGATCAGCTCGACGTTGACTGCCACCGCACCGCTGTCACCCGCGGCAATTTCGCCGCCACTAAGGGTCAGCTTGAGCACCGGTTCGCCACCCAGCTTGCCGATCAGCTCACCCGCTTCGTTTATTTCCCAGACCAGCTCAACACCGTCTTCGAGACCGGTGACGGAGATGGCACCCGGGTTGACGAAGGCGAAGTCGATGATGTTATCGCTGCCGGCAGTAAAGGTCAGCTCGGCCTCGGCCGTGGCCTGCTCGCTATTGCCACCCTCTCGCAGCCCGCGCTCGTCAACCACCAGATCGACCGAACCGCCCACCCCATCTTCTCCGCCCGGGGTCGGGCCGGCGCCGTCCTTGATCCTGATGCGATGGGTGTCACTGGTGCGATCGCCATCGCCATCGACCTTGATCAGCTCGAAGCTGATCGACTGTTTTACGTTATGGTTCAGGTTGGTACCCGGCACGAAGGTCCAGGTGCCGTTATCGTTCAAGGTCAGCGTGCCTTCGGGCAGCTCGTATGCGTGACCGACCTGCAGCGCCTGCTCCGCTCCACCATTGATGGAGATGAACTGCTGCGCTCCATCGGTATCGGCGCCCGCCTTGGTGCTCCAGTTGCCGGTAACGGCCTCGCCACCTTCGATGGCGACGCGGGCGCCTCCAAGGTTGGCCTCCGGTGCATCGTCGATGACCTTGACCTTGAGGCTGCTGTTTGCCGTGTCGCCGTCACGATCCGTGACCGTGATGGTGAAGTCGCGGACCAGAGCGTCGTCTTCACTGCCCGTGTGGGCCTTGTTGCCCTGCAGGGTGTACTCGTAGTTGACACGATAGCCGCCCAGCGGCAGCTGCGTGATACCGGTGACTTCGAGCTTGTAGCCGTTCGGCACGGCGATGGAGGCGCCTTCATAGTTGAAGCTGCCATCCTCGTTGCGCGTAACGCTCAGTGTCAGTTGGTCGTCGCCTTCACCGATGGCAATGGTCAACTGGGACAGGCCATCCACCGCGCTGACCAGGAAGCTGCCACCCTGGGTCAGGGCGCCATGGTTGGGGCTGGTGCCGTCTGACAGGTTCGCTTCGTTGACGACCAGGTGCGCGCCCTGGCCGAACGGCGGCAGATTGATGATGCCAACCGGGGAGTCGAAGCCTTTCACGCTCAGCGTGGCCGTGTCGGTGTCGCCATCACCGTCGGTCAGGGTGTAGGTGAACTTGTCCAGGAACAGGCCTTGATGGTTCGGGGTATCGCCACGGACGTAGGTGTAGTCGCCATTGGAGTAGATGGTCAGCTCACCATGCACACCTTGAATGGTGGCTTTGCCGTCCACCAGTTCGACAAGCTGATTGCCGAACTGTACGTGGGTGACCTCGGCGCCATCAGCACCTTCCACATCATTGACCATGACATTGCCGGACTTCTCGAAACGGCCCAGCTGTACGAGCGCCAGGTCGTTGTTGGCCTGCGGGCCATCGTCGACGAAGCTGAGCTGACCGCCGAGATCGATGCTGGCGGAAACCGTGTCGCCGTCGCCATCAACAACCGTGGCATTGAGCGAGAGCCCGCTGCCGGCCAGGTTGAGAACATCGGCCGGGTTGGTGCCATCCGGGTGGGACAGCGCCAGATTCTGGGTCAGGGTCACTTCACCGGTAGCGGCATTGACGGTGATGGTGAAGGCGACACGACCATCGGCGGCTTGGCCGATGATGATGCCGTTATCGTTTACCAATGTGATGGCATGGCCGCCATCGGTCGTCGTCAGCCCTGTGCTGCCTGCCCCCTCAACGCTGAGACCATAGCTGACGCTACCTTCACCGTCAGCGCCGAACACCACCTTGAAGGCGCCGGAGAAGTCGACCGTGGCAGGCTCGCCGAATGCGCTCTCATCGACTTCCAGCTCGGCCAGCTCGCCAGTGACGGGATCGATGGCGGGCATATCGTCGACGATGCTGATGGTCCCGCTCATATCGGCGGTCAGGGTGTCGGTTGCGGTATCGCCATCGGCGTCGGTCACGGTGACCGTGGCACTCACGCTCACCAGACCGGCCGGCAGGCCGACGCTGTCCACACCTTGGGCGGGATGATCCACGGGCGCGGACTGGGTCACGGTGACGT